>JAURCW010000040.1 GCA_030828265.1 Burkholderiales bacterium
AGCGAACTTATGCTGCAACCCCTGGCCTCTAGCCATGCCGTTTTAACCGAGGATGAGAAAGAACTGGGCGTTGCCTTGGTTGATATGGGCGGTGGCACCACCGACATTGCCATTTTCTCCGGCGGCGCCATTCGGCACACCGCCGTTATTCCCATCGCGGGCGATCAAATTACCAACGACATCGCCATGGCCCTGCGCACGCCCACCCACGAGGCCGAAGAGATTAAGCAGCGCTATGCGGTGGCCAAGCAAGCTCTTGCCAACGCCTCCGCGAGCTTTGAGGTTCCAGGCCTTGGCGATCGCGCGCCGCGACTGCTTTCGCATCAGTCGCTTGCGGCGGTGGTGGAGCCACGCGTTGAAGAACTTTTCTCCCTTGTTGCCCAGGTGATTCGTGAGAGTGGCTACGAGGAACTCTTGTCATCGGGCATCGTGCTCACCGGCGGAACCGCCCAGATTCCTGGGATGGTGGAGCTTGGAGAGGATGTCTTTTTAAAACAAGTTCGTGTGGCGCGCCCGGCTTATTCGGGCAGCCTTGCGGACCTTGTCTGCAGCCCTCGCTATGCCACTGCCTTGGGGTTGCTCGAGGAGGCACGTCGGCAGTGGCTACGCGGTGGCGTGGTGTCGAGGCAGACGGGTGGTTTCCGTGACACCTGGCAGCGCATGAAGTCATGGTTTGTGGGGAATTTCTAAATTAAGAAGCGAAGGAGAGAGGTATGTCATTTGAAATGCTTGAAACAGAAACGGCGGGCACAGTGATTAAGGTCGTTGGCGTGGGCGGTGCCGGCGGCAATGCTGTCTCCCACATGATTCGTCGGGGTGTGCAGGGGGTGGAGTTCATCTGCGCGAATACCGATGCTCAGAGCCTGGCAAAGTCCAAGGCAGGGCTTGCCTTGCAGCTTGGAAGCTCTGGCCTAGGGGCCGGTGCAAAGCCCGAGGCAGGCCGCGCGGCAGCCGAATCGGACAAGGCACGCATTGCCGAGGCCCTTGACGGCGCGCACATGGTCTTCATTACCGCAGGCATGGGTGGTGGAACGGGAACGGGTGCAGCCCCTGTTGTTGCCGAGGTGGCCAAGGACAAAGGTGCATTAACCGTGGCCGTTGTGACCAAGCCTTTCTCGTTTGAAGGTGGCAAGCGCATGCGCGCCGCCGAGCAAGGGCTTGAAGAGCTTCAGGGCAAGGTGGACTGCCTGATTGTCATTCTTAATGAGAAGCTTGAAGAGGTTTTGGGTGATGACATCACCCAGCTCGAAGCCTTCGCCGCCGCAGACGACGTTCTTAACAATGCCGTTGCAGGCATTGCTGAAATCATTAATGTTGAAGGCCTCGTGAATGTGGACTTTGAGGATGTGAAGACTGTCATGGGCGAGCAGGGCAAAGCCATGATGGGTACAGCCACTGCCAGTGGGCCGGACCGTGCTCGTATTGCGGCCGAACAGGCCGTTCGCAGCCCCTTGCTCGAGGGCGTCGACCTCTCGGGTGCACGTGGCATTCTGGTCAACATTACGGCCAATGGCTCTTTAAAGCTCAAGGAAACCAAGCTTGCGATGGAGACCATCCGCAACTTTGCCGCCGAGGACGCCACCATCATTTTTGGTACCGTGCATGACGAGTCCATGGCTGACAACCTTCGCGTCACGGTAGTGGCCACCGGCCTTGGCCGCATTGTGCAGCGGCCTAAGCTTGTTGCGCCTGTAAAAGTGCCTGTCTACCGAACCGGAACCGATGATGCGGTGGGTTCCCGGGTCGATGCCAACGACTACGAGGCCGATGAGGCGTCTCAAGAGTCCGCGACGACTGGCAATGCCTACGCCGGCTACGAGGCTCCCGCAATCTGGCGTCAGCCCCCAAAGAGCGAGGCAGCTGCCCGCGTGCTTGCTCTTGAGGAAGGTGGCATGGATCGGCTGGACATCCCGGCCTTCCTTCGAAAGCAGGCGGACTAAAGACTGGTTTACTCTTACGCTTCTTAGATGCAACCTGTGCCTGGGCCACTGCCTGGCCTAGGCATGACCTTTTTAGGAGAACAACCATGGCTATTCAAGTGGGGCAGGCTCTGCCCAATGTCACCCTTTACGAATTCATTGAAGAAGAAACCCCTGGCTGCGCGGTTGGGCCTAACGCCTTTCAGGTCGCCGACATGGTGAAGGGCAAGACCATCATTGTCTTTGGTCTGCCGGGCGCCTACACGCCCACCTGCTCCGCCAAGCATGTGCCTGGGTATGTTCAGCTTCACGATGCCTTGAAGGCCAAGGGCGTTGACGAAGTCTGGTGCGTTTCAGTGAACGATGCGTTTGTGATGGGCTCCTGGGGCCGCGAGCAGGGCACCAAGGGTAAGGTTCGCATGCTGGGTGACGGCAATGCCGAATTCTCGCAGGCCGTTGACTTAACCCTCGACCTCACGGGCCGTGGTATGGGTATTCGCTCCAACCGTTATGCCATGCTGGTCAAAGACGGTGTTGTGAAGGCGCTTCACGTGGAGGAGCCAGGTAAGTTCGATGTGAGCAGCGCCGAGGCCATGCTCGCCCTTTTATAACGAACGGTCGTTTTTAGCTGTGTTGCGCCAGCGCACCCTGGGCCGACCTGTTGCCGTTCAAGGCATTGGTCTGCACAGCGGTGCTCCAGTCGAGCTTAAGCTTGAGCCCGCGCCTGCGGATTCGGGCATTGTCTTTTGCCGAACCGATCTCCCGCCCCCTAACCGTGTAACAAGCCATGCGGCGGCAGTCGGTGATACGCAGATGGCTTCAACCCTTTCGAGTGGCTCGGTACGCGTGGCCACTGTGGAGCATCTGATGTCAGCGCTCTCAGGCCTTGGCATCGACAACGCGCTGGTTGGCGTTAATGCGGCAGAGATTCCCATTATGGATGGCAGTGCCGCAAGCTTCGTTTACCTCATTCATTCCGCTGGCATCGCCGAGCAAGATCAGCCCAAGCGTTTTGTTGAAGTCACCGCGCCCATTGAGGTGCGTGACGGAGAAAAATACGCACGGCTTGAGCCCTACTTTGGATTTCGTCTCTCCTTTTCCATTGACTTTCAACATCCAGCCATTGATCAGACCGGCCAAAAGGTTGAGCTTGATTTTGCTCAGACCTCTTTTCTGGACGAAATCGCCCGGGCGCGCACCTTTGGGTTCATGCGCGATGTTGATCGTCTTCGTGCCAAGGGGCTGGCCCAGGGGGGCAGCCTTCGCAACGCCATCGTGATGGACGATCGTCGCATTCTGAATAAAGGCGGACTTCGTCAGACCAACGAATTTGCCATGCATAAGGCGCTTGATGCCATTGGCGACTTGTATTTGCTTGGCCGGCCACTGCTTGCTCATTACTCCGCCTACAAATCGGGCCACGGCCTGAATAATCAGCTTCTAAGGGCACTGTCGCAGCAGACTCATGCCTGGCGCGAGCGGGTTTTTGATCGGCTAAGCGACGCCCCGGCCGCCTGGGCGCGTCAGTGGTCTTGGCAGTAAAACGCGCGCAGTCTTTGGCGGGCTTGTTCGGGGGGGCGTGGTCGCGGCGAAAGAGTGCGACCCCGGGTGGGCGCCATGCTTAGTGCCTCAGGCATCCCCACCCGTATTCGAACCGACTGAAATCCCATGGGCTCGAGCTTTACTTTTTCAATGAGGCTTGGAAGAAAGAGCCGCATTCGAGATTGCGCCGCATGGTGGGCAACAACAAGCAGAAGCACCGTCCCACGAATACCGGTTACCGGGTTGTCCCGCTGAACCGAGACGACGAGTCGGTCAAGGGCTGGCTGGCCAATGGCCGTGAGCACGTTGGTGACCATCTGTCGAAGAGCCTGACGCTCGGCAAGGCTGCGGTGGATCGCCAGGGAACAGGTGGCAAGCTGAGCCAGGTCTCGAAGCGGGGTCGACATGCAGCTCATGCTACCCTAAGCGGCTTATGATTTCGCGATTACTGTCCTCCATTTTTGGAAGCCGGAACGACCGGCTGCTTAAGAAATATCAGGCGCGCGTGGCCGCTATTAACGCCCTTGAGCCCACCATGCAGACCCTCTCTGACGAGCAGTTAACGGGAAAGACCGCTGAATTTCGTCAGCAGCTGGCCGACGGCAAGAAGCTCGAGGAGCTGCTGGTGCCCGCCTTTGCTGTTTGCCGCGAGGCAGGACGTCGGGTGCTAGGCATGCGTCATTTTGATGTCCAGCTTCTGGGTGGCATGGTTCTGCACGAGGGCAAGATCTCTGAGATGCGCACCGGCGAGGGCAAGACCTTGGTGGCAACCCTTGCGGCTTATTTGAATGCACTTGAAGGTAAGGGTGTTCACGTGGTGACCGTGAACGATTACCTGGCCGCCCGTGATGCCCAGTGGATGGGACGGCTTTATTCCGCCCTTGGCCTGACTACCGGTATTAACCTCTCCCAGCTCGATCACGACGCGAAGCAGCAAGCCTATGCCTGCGACATTACCTACGGCACCAATAACGAGTTTGGCTTTGACTACCTGCGCGACAACATGGTCTCGGAAAAGGCTAACCGCGTGCAGCGTGGCCTGAACTACGCCATCGTTGATGAGGTGGACTCCATTCTTATTGATGAAGCACGCACACCGCTCATTATTTCGGGGCATGCCGACGACTCGCCCGACCTTTACCTCAAGCTCAACAGCCTGCCTGCTCAGCTCAACCGTCAGCCCGTCGAAGACGGCCCCGGAGATTACTTCCTTGATGAAAAAGGCAGGCAAGTTAATTTGTCGGATGCGGGCTTTGAGAAAGCCGAGCAACTTCTTACCCAGATGGGTCTGCTTGCCGAGGGCTCAAGCCTTTACGATTCCGCCAATATAAGTCTTCTTCATCACCTCATGGCAGCCCTTCGGGCCCACACCTTGTACTTTCGCGATCAGCAGTATGTGGTGCAGAACGGGAAGGTTGTCATTGTTGATGAATTCACGGGCCGACTCATGGCAGGCCGTCGATGGTCGGATGGCCTGCATCAGGCCGTGGAGGCCAAAGAGGGCGTGGCCATTGAGCCCGAGAATCAAACGCTTGCCTCCATTACTTTCCAAAACTACTTTCGTATGTACAGCAAGCTTGGTGGCATGACGGGAACGGCCGATACCGAGGCCTTTGAGTTTCAGCAAATTTACAGCCTTGAAACGGTGATCGTCCCCACCCATCGGCCCATGGTTCGAAAAGACCTGCAAGACCAGATCTTTCGAACGGTCGAAGAGAAGTTCGAGGCCATCGTGGCGGACATTCAAGAAAGGCATGCCAAGGGCCAGCCGATTTTAGTGGGTACAACCTCCATTGAGAATTCGGAACTTCTCTCGGCGGCTCTTCAAAAAGCAGGCCTTGACCATCAGGTGCTCAATGCCAAGCAGCACGAGCGCGAGGCTCAAATCGTGGCCCAGGCGGGGCGGCCAGGCATGATCACCATTGCCACCAATATGGCGGGGCGTGGAACCGACATTGTTCTTGGTGGCAATGTGGAAAAACAGATTGAGGCACTGGAGCAGGACAATTCGCTCGACGCTCGCTCATGTGAGCAGCAGGCCGAGACGCTTAGGTCGGAATGGCAGTCCTTGCACGATCATGTGATTGCGGCAGGCGGCCTTCATATTATTGGAACCGAACGCCACGAGTCGCGGCGTATTGATAATCAGTTGCGAGGCCGTGCGGGCCGTCAGGGCGACCCGGGCTCTTCAAGGTTTTACCTCGCCATGGATGACCCCTTGCTGCGTATTTTCGCGGGCGATCGCATGAAGGCCATCATGGATAAGCTTGGGGTGCCGCGTGGTGAGCCCATTGAAGCAGGGATGGTCTCGCGCTCCATTGAGAGCGCGCAGCGCAAGGTCGAGAACCGTAACTTCGACATTCGCAAGCAGCTTTTGGAGTACGACAATGTTGCCAACGAGCAGCGCCAAATTATCTACTCCCAACGCAACGAGGTACTTGAGGCCGCCGACCCATCCGAGCTTGTCATAGGTCTTCGAGCGGGCGCGGTGGAGTCGCTTGTTCGTCGCTATGTTCCAGTCAACAGTATTGAAGAGCAGTGGGAACTTGAGCCCCTGCAGGACGAACTTGCCCAGCAGTTTGGCGTGGTGCTTGACTTAAAAAAATACCTTGATGAGCAAGACGAACTGGACGATCAGGGCCTAGCCGACCTTGCCGTGCAGGCGGCTAATGCCGCCTATGAGGCGAAGTGGAAGCAGGTTGGTCGTGAGCCGTTTGCCGACTTTGAGCGCTCGATTATTATCCAAACCGTCGACCAAAGCTGGCGTGAACACCTTGCGGCACTTGATCATCTTCGTCAGGGCATCCACTTGCGCGGCTATGCTCAGAAAGACCCGAAGCAGGAATACAAGCGCGAGTCGTTTGCACTTTTTGAGCAGCTTCTCGAAAGGGTGCGTGACTCGGTCACGCGCGTGCTGATGAATGTTCAGGTCCAGTCACCCGAAGAGGCTGAGGAGGCGGCGCGTCTTGCCAGCGAGCGCGCCCTTGCCCTTGCCCAGGCCGCAAGCCCCAGCCATGCCGAGTTCAACCCGCAGGCCTCTTTCTCGGCTGAAGACCCAGAGGCCCTGGCGCTCGCTGCCCAAGCCACGGGCGGCAATACCTTTTCTCATGCTGACGAGCAGCCTGCAGGCCCCATACCAAGCTCGGCATCGAATGAACAGGCCCAGACCGTTCGGCGCGATATGCCGAAGGTTGGTCGCAATGAGCCCTGCCCTTGCGGCTCGGGCAAAAAGTTTAAACACTGTCACGGGGCGCTTGCCTAAGCCGCCCCAGCTTTTGGTTTTAGAACCCGTCCCGCATGCCCGTTAATCTGCCCTTCCCGAAGGCCGACAACCTTGTCTCCATCGAGGGGTTACGACTTGCGGCCCTGAGTGCGGGCATTCGTAAGGCTGATCGCCTTGACATGCTGCTTGTCCAGTTCGACCCGAGCACGGTCATGGCAGGTGTCTTTACCCAGAATGCTTTTTGTGCCGCCCCTGTGGTTGTCTGCCGCCAGCACCTCAATGCGAACCCACTGGCCTGGCTGGTTAACACGGGCTGCGCCAATGCCGGAACTGGCGAGCAAGGCATGGCCAATGCCCTGCAGTCATGTCAGGTGCTCGCCGCGGGACTTGGTCTTCGCGCCGAGCAGGTTCTGCCTTTCTCAACAGGCGTCATTCTTGAGCATCTTCCTATGCAGAAGATAGAGGCAGGTATTCAGAAGGCGGTGGCCGCCCTGCCGCAAGCGGCAGCAAGCGGCAGCCGTTGGCTTGAGGCGGCTCAGGCCATTATGACCACCGACACCCAGCCGAAGGTGGCCTCGCGAAGCATTCAGATCAAGGGCAAGACCATTGGACTGACGGGCATCTCCAAAGGTGCAGGCATGATTCGGCCCAACATGGCCACCATGCTGGGGTTTATGGCCACCGACCTCGGCCTGGCACAGGCCGACCTTCAGACACTCATGGCCAAGGCCACCGACCTTTCTTTTAACTCCATTACTGTGGATGGCGACACCTCCACCAATGACTCTTTTGTATCTGCTGCTACAGGCGCAAAGGGTGTTCAGCTTGCTCCGCAAGATTCCGATTGGCCAGTTTTTGAGCAGGCCTTCATTGGGCTTTGCCAGGAACTTGCCCAGGCCATCGTGCGCGATGGCGAGGGTGCAACCAAGTTCATCACCATTGATGTTCAGGGTGCGAAAAGCCGGCATGAGGCGAGGCAGGTGGCCTATGCCATTGGGCACTCTCCCTTGGTCAAAACCGCATTTTTCGCAAGCGACCCGAACCTTGGGCGTATTCTTGCTGCCATTGGTTACAGTGGGGTGCCTGGTCTTGACGTGAATGCACTCGAACTTCGTATTAATGGCCTGTTGGTCGCGCAAGCAGGCGGCAGGGCGTCTTCCTACACCGAAGATGCAGGCAAGGCCGCCATGGCAGAGTCTGAAATCACCATCGGCATCGACCTGCATCGTGGCAGCCATCAGGCGACGGTCTGGACCTGCGACTTCTCTCACGACTACGTCTCCATTAATGCCGACTACCGATCCTAAGGACTCCCTGCAAGCCCTTCTTCGTAAGCTTGATGCGCTCTTACCCGAGCCGCCGGCTGCGGTGGACTTCACTGCGCAGCTTGCCTTTCGTTGGGTGCGTCGTGCAAGCTTGCTGGGATCCATCGGCTACCTTCAGCCTGTAGGTCCCTTTGCCCGAATTGCCCTTGAGGACCTCTTGCATGTTGGGGCTCAGCTTGAGCGCTGCGTGAATAACACCCGCCGGTTTGTGCAAGGCCTTCCTGCCAACAATGTCTTGCTGACGGGTGCCCGGGGCACGGGTAAGTCATCGATGGTGCGGGCATGCCTGACGGAGTTTGCCGAACAGGGGCTAAGGCTTATTGAGGTTGATAAGGCAGACCTTGTTGACCTGCCGCAGATTGCCGAACTTGTCGCAGGCCAGCCGCAGAAATTCATTGTCTTTTGCGACGACCTCTCGTTTGAGCCCGGTGAGGCGGGTTACAAGGCACTAAAAACGGTTCTTGACGGAGGGCTGGCCGCGCAGGCCTCAAACCTTCTGGTCTATGCCACTTCAAACCGCAGGCATCTTATGCCTGAGTCGATGAAGGACAACCTAGGCACCCATTACGACCCTAATGGAGAGATTCATCCTGCCGAGGCTGTTGAAGAAAAAATTGCGCTCTCTGAGCGGTTTGGCCTATGGGTCTCTTTTCACAGTTTTAGTCAGAACGACTACCTTGATATCGTGGCGCACTGGCTTGAGGTCTATGGCTTTCGTGGAGACGAAGCCTTTGAGCAGGCTCGGCAGCCCGCCTTGCAATGGGCCCTGGAACGCGGTTCGCGGTCGGGCCGTATTGCCCTTGCCTTTGCCAAGGATTGGGCCGCAAGCAAGCAGGCGCCGTAGTTGCCAAGTTCAGGGTCGCGCACCGAAGTTGCTGTTGGCCTCATTGAAGATGGCCATGGCCGACTTCTTATGGCAAGCCGGCCGGCTGG
>JAURCW010000009.1 GCA_030828265.1 Burkholderiales bacterium
GCCACCTGGGGCGCGTTTCTGCAGCAACCCGGTCACAAGCGTTTTCTAGTGGCGCTTTTCATGGGCACGGCGGCCTTTAGCATGCAGGACATCATTCTTGAGCCTTATGGTGGCGAGATTCTTGGGCTTTCGGTTTCTGCCACAAGCCTACTCACAGCCATCATGGCCGTTGGCGCCCTTCTTGCCTTTGGCCTGTCAGCGCGCTGGCTGCAAAACGGAATTAACCCCCATCGACTTGCGGCAGCCGGTGCTCTGGTTGGAACCATCGCCTTTTCACTTGTTATTTTTGCCGAGCCATTGGGCTCTGCAGCGGTCTTTCGCGCGGGCACTTTTCTCATTGGATTTGGTGGTGGGCTCTTCTCGGTGGCAACGCTCACCGCTGCCATGGGCCTCGATAGCCAAGGCTTTACGGGTCTTGCGCTTGGCGCCTGGGGCGCTGTGCAGGCAACCGCCGCAGGGCTGGCTGTTTTTGCAGGTGGCGCCCTTCGCGATGCCTTTAGTGCAATGGCCGTGCACGGTCAACTGGGCGAGGTACTGAACTTTCCGGGTGTGGGCTACAGCATGGTCTATCACCTGGAACTGATTCTTTTGTTTGCAACTCTGGTGGCCATTGGTCCGCTTGTCCGACTGGCAAGAACCAAGGCCCCCTCATCACAGAAATTTGGTCTGGCCGAATTCCCCGGCTAGGTCTTTTTTAAAGGAGAAAGAAAATGGGAACAGGCGCAATTACCGGTTACGTGGATGTGGCCCAGCTGGTCTTGTATTTATTTTGGATTTTCTTTGCAGGGCTCGTGATTTATTTAACGCTTGAGAGCAAGCGCGAAGGCTTTCCGATTGAACATGATCGTCCCGATGGTTCAGTGAGGCGTGAGACAGGGTTTCTGCCCATGCCTGCGGTCAAGGTCTATAAGACCAAGTTTCATGGAGACTTCCCCGCACCTCACGAGCGTGACTTCGAAGACCCCATGCCTCCGGGTAAGGCCATTGGTCCTTTTCCAGGTATGCCTTTGGAGCCAACTGGCGACCCGATGAATGCGGGTGGTATTGGCATTGGGCCCGGGGCATACACCCGTCGTGCCAATGTCACCGACAAGACCTGGGAGGGCGAGGACAAGATTGTTCCTCTGCGCGTCGCCCACGGCTTTGAGATGGCCAAGCAAGACCTCGACCCCAGGGGCCTTACGGTGTTTGGTGCCGACAAGCAGGCCGGTGGTACCGTGGCCGAGGTCTGGGTGGATCGATCCGAGCATCTGATTCGCTACCTAGAAATCAAGACCAATGGCGGCCGTCAGGTGCTCCTGCCCATGAATTTCTGTCGTGTACGTCGCGACCGCATTCGTGGCAACGCGTGACCGTGGAGTCCATTCTTGGCGGTCAGTTTGAGGGTGTTCCAGCCATCTCCAGCTCTGAGAAGATCACCTTGCTCGAGGAGGAAAAGGTTATGGCTTACTACGGCGCAGGCACCTTGTTCGCGGATGCCCAGCGGAGGGAGCCCCTGTTTTGAAGGCGCATCACAACGGCCACGAGCACGAGTTCGAGCCCGAGTACGGGCTGCCCGAGAAGCTGCCACAGGATGAACGTATTCTGTGGCAAGGCAGCCCCGAGACTGGCCTTGTCTTTCGCCATGTCTTTCATGGCCGGGGGCTTGCCATTTATTTTGGGCTTATTTTGTTGGCGCGTGGCGGCCAGCAGTATGCGGACTCGGGCAGCGCGGCTCAGGCCTTGGCAGCAGCCTTATGGCTTGTGCCCATCTTTGCCCTAGGCCTGCTGCTTTTCTGGGCCATGGCCTACCTGGTGGCAAAGACCACCGTCTACACACTCACAAGTCGTCGTGTTGCCATGCGCATTGGCATTGTTTTAAACCTAACACTCAACCTGCCATTAGCGCGCATGCAGGCTGCACAGGTTCGCCCCTTAACGCAAAGGCCAGCCGATGAAGACGGCCCCGGCGAAATTGCTCTCATTCTGCATGCCGAGGACAAGGTGGCTTATCCGCACTTGTGGCCCCATGCGCGCCCCTGGCACTTTGCACAACCCCAGCCCATGTTTCGCGCACTGCCTGCTGTCAAAGGCCTTGGCCAGCTGTTAACGCAAGCCTGGCAGGCCAATCAGCCTGCGAGTCTTTCGGCCGAGTCGGCTCTCGGCCCAGCCGGTGCGCATGCTTCAGCCCGCGGTCGTCAGCCCTCCGCGCAGCAGGTCGCAGGGCAGTCTGGCATCAATGACATGGAGCCCGCCTAATGGCGCATGAGATTTCCAACCGCCTGGTGTCACGCCCGAAGGTGGAGGGGCTTCCCCTTATCGGCCTTGCCATTCTCATTCTGGGAAGCCTTCTACTTGCGGGCTACTCTCAATGGCAGAAGGCGCAGCAGCCCGACACTCAGCTGGTGGGCTGGCTTGAGCAGCGTGCCTTGCTTTTTTCTGACGGAGCCGACGGCAGCGTCTGGGTGACCGATGCCCAGTCTGGTCAAAGGCTTGCCCCCATTGAAGGCGAGGCGGGCTTTGCTCGCGGTGTCTTGCGAAGCCTTGCCCAGGCAAGGATGCGTGCAGGTGGCTCGGCGTCTGAGCCATTCTGGTTGTCTGTCAACACCCAGGGTGGCCTCACCTTGGCCGACCCTGTTTCCGGCCGTCAGGTTGATCTCACAAGTTTTGGACCATCCAACCTGGCTGTTTTCGCCACTTACCTTGAGCGACGCGAGCCTGTTGAAAAGTCAGTTGCCCGACAGCTTGTCGGTGAAGCACCCAATACAAAGTAAGTAAGAAGGAGGACCTCACCATGAACCCACCCGATGAACAGACACGCCAGGCCACCCGCGCCGCGCTTGCCGATAGCGAACCTGCCGGCTATGCCGAGCTTCATGAAGCCTTTAAGGGCCAGCAGGCTCCCAACGCTGCCACCGAGATTGCGCTCGAAGACGGTCTATTAACACCACGCTTTTATACGACCGACTTCGATGCCATCGACAGGCTGGACGTCAGCCCGATTCGTAAAGAGTGGGATGCCTTGATGGCGGAGTTTGAGGCCGACAGCAACACCGATCATTTTCAGCGGCCCGAGGACATGAAGGGTAAGGACTATTCCTCTAGCCTGCCCGAGGGGCTCTATAAGGAATTCAGTGAGTTTCTTATTAGCTCTTGCACCTCCGAGTTCTCGGGCTGTGTTCTTTACGCGGAAATTAAGAAGCGGGTGAAGAACCCTGACATGCGGGCCTTGTTTGGCTACATGGCCCGCGATGAATCCCGTCATGCAGGCTTTATTAATCAGTGGCTCAAAGACTTTGGCATTGGCGTTGACCTTGGGTTTCTTACCAAGGCCAAAAAGGTTACTTATTTCAAGCCTAAGTACATTTATTACGCCACCTACTTGTCTGAAAAAATTGGCTACGCGCGCTATATCGCGATATACAGGCAGGTGGAGCGACACCCCGAGCTGCGGTTTCATCCCATCTTCTTGTGGTTTGAAAAGTGGTGCAACGACGAGTTTCGTCATGGCGAGGCCTTCGCCCTCATCATGCGTGCCAACCCCGAGTTGCTGAAGGGCGTGAACGTCTACTGGATTCGCTTCTTCCAGTTGGCTGTTTTTGCCACCATGTTTGTTCGTGACCATACTCGGCCCGAGATGCACAAGGCCCTTGGTCTTGACCCTACCGAGTACGACCTGCGCGTCTTTGAGATCACCTCGGAAATCTGTAAGCAGGTCTTCCCGGTAACCTTGCAGTACGACCATCCTGTTTTTATTCGCTCGATCAAGCGGCTTTGCGAGATTCAGGACGCGGTGAATGCCGCGAAGGCCAGGGGTGGGCTTTTAAGCTGGGTACGCCGTGGCCTGCTTGGTGCTCAGGCGGCAGTTACCCTCACAAGGCTTTACTTCTTGCCTGTGAATCGTAAGCCCCTGCCCGATGACATGCGTCTTGCGCCGAGCTGGTAGATGAACATCGAGCCATCAAGCCTGCATCTTTGGATGCCTTTGGTCTTCTCCATTGCGGTCTGGTGGCTCTCAACAGGAATCATCCTTCGGCTGGTGGATGGCGCAGGCCCTGGCCGGCAGACCCGTGCGCTTGTGGCGGCCAGCCTCGCGCTTACGCTTGGCCTTGCCGGGGTTGTACTCACGCGCGATATGACAACGCCGCTGGGCGCTTACCTTGCCTTTGTGTCGGCGCTGCTCGTCTGGTCCTGGCAGGAAATTACATTTTTGGTGGGCCTTGTAACGGGCCCAAACCGACAACCCTGTCCCGAGGTCAAGGGCTGGGCACGGGCCTGGCATGCCTTTCGAACCATTGCACATCATGAGGCTGCCCTGGTTCTTCTCGGGGCTGCCGTTATCCTTCCAAGCTGGGACGCAGCCAACCCGGTTGCCTACCAGACCTTTTTGGTGCTCTGGGCCATGCGCTTGTCCGCGAAGCTCAACCTGTTTCTTGGGGTGAAGAACTTTTATGAGAGTTTTCTTCCCCCGTCCTTGCACTACCTCCTTACCTATTTCTCGCGACGCTCATTCAACCTGTTTTTCCCCGTGAGCCTTAGCCTTGCCACCCTGGTGGCAGTATTTCTCTGGGAGCAGGCCTGGCTTGGCGAGTCAGCTTACGAAATTGCGGCATCAAGCCTCGTTGCCAGCTTGTTAGCCCTTGCTATCTTGGAGCACCTTCTCCTTGTTCTGCCTATCCACCCCGAGCGGATCTGGCGGTGGGCCTGGGTTCGTCAGGGTAGCTAGGAGTCTACTCCTTGGCTCTCAAGGGCTTGTCAGGCTGATCTTTTGATCGGGTTTTGCCCTTCTTTTGCTCATTTGCCTTAGCCTTTAATGACGTAAAGGCTTGTTCTATCAGTATTTTGGGCTATAGTAGGGACTGCTAGTACTTAAATTATGGGAGAGTTTTAATGAAATTATTTGTCGCTGCCATCTCTCTGGCTGTTCTTGCCGGTTGTGCCACCAAGCCCGAGCAAAAGGCTGGCGCGGGCGCCGCCTCGGGCGCTTCTTCCGCATCGTCTGCCAGTGGCGCCTCTGTCGCGACCCCGAAATCTGCTGACGCGAACGCACGTGAACTTGCCCGTAAGCGCATCGGCAGCATTGAGCCTGCCGTTTATTTTGACTTCGATAAATTCGACATCAAGCCCCAGTTTCATAACACCGTATCAGCCTATGGTAATTATTTGGCTGTGGTGAAAGAGGCCAAAATTCTGGTCGAGGGTAACGCCGATGAGCGTGGAACGGTTGAGTACAACCTTGCCCTTGGTCAAAAGCGCGCCGAGGCTGTCAGTATTGCCTTGCAGGCCATTGGCGCAAACGCGGACAACATTGAAGCGATTAGCAATGGCGAAGAAAAGCCACGTAACCGTGGCAAGTCAGATGCTGCTTATGCAGAGAACCGTCGCGCAGACCTTATCGTTCGCTAGATTTTGCTATTCACAAAAAGCCCACCTCCGTTAGGGTGGGCTTTTTTTCGACTGCTGCCGGTTCATCCGGCACAACAAGTTTTATTGGCTAACCAAAGCCATCTTTTATTTCATGCATTTTTCAAGGTAGCGCGTTCGTCGTGAATCAATCGCAGCTTGTACTTGATCAGGTAAGGGCCATGGGCCTGATACTGCGCGACGCGCGGCTTGCACGCGACATTAATCCGCGTGATCTTGAAACAGAGCTGCGAACCACCTACCGACACCTTCTGGCCATTGAAGAGGGTCAGATGCGGTTGTTCTATTCCGACTCATTCTTTTGTGATCTATTCACGCGTTACGCGGTGCAGCTTGGCTTTTCCTCTGAGCAGGCCCAAGACATGCGGCTTGCGCTTCATGGCGAGGGCCCTCTTGTGGCGTCTGAGCCCGAGGAGATCGAGTCCGAGCTGGAGCCCGAGCACGATTCCGAGCCGAAGCCAGAGTCGAGCCCTGCGCTGGAGTCCGACCCTGCACCCGAACAAGACGCGAAGCCAGAGTTGAGTCCTGCGGCAGAGTTGAGTCCTGCGCCGGAGTCCGACCCCGCATCCGAACAAGAAGCGAAGCAGAAGGTTCAGCTAGAGCCCGAGCCAACACGCTCCTCGGACGCTTCCCAATCTTTGGGCTCCCTTTGGTTCTGGGGCGCGATTGCCATTGGTCTGGTTTTGGCCGTGGTGATTCTCACGCTTGAGCCCAGCCCCGAGGCCTCAAACCCAGTGGTGGTGGAGAAACCCCAGGTGTTGGTCAAGCCTACAGTGCCTGAGAAGCCCTCCGCGCTGCCCGAGCCAGCACCCGCTGCGACGTCTGCAGAGGCGACAGCCGCAACGCTGACTTCCCCAGCCGTAACACCCATATCTTCCCCCTCCACGTCGGAGGCCGAGCAGCAAGAACCCGTCGTAGCGCCACCTCCTGAGCCGCCTAAAGAGCGTCGTGTCTCGGAGTCGACTCTTATTAGTGCTCTCGATGCACCAGCTAGCTTTACAGCGGGCTCGGCCATGGCCATTCGGTTTAATGTGAAAGGCTGGGTATGGGTACGCGAGTTCGACGATAACGTTCGAGAGTTTGTAGTTCAGCAGGGTCAGACGGTTCGTTTCAATGAACTCCCCATCTTTATTGTTGTTCCCTTCCCAGATCAGCACACCGTCACGGTCAATAATCAGTCTGTCACGCTACGTCGAAATGACGACGAGAAAAACCACGCGCGTTATTCGCGATCAATGCTAAGAGGGTTGGTTACCAACCCTTGACCACTGGTCTTGCCTTTGTTGCATTGGCGGCTATCTGGGGCTCCTCGTTCTTATTTATTCGCATTGCGGCCCCGGAGTTCGGTGCCATCCTCTCGGCAGAGCTTCGGGTTGTCATCGCATGGGCCTGCCTTTGGCTGGTTTCTATTTTTATGCTCGGCCCCCGCCAATGCTTTCAACGACCAAGGTTTGAACCACGCCTTTTGGTGCTTGGCCTGACCAACAGTGCCATCCCTTTTGCGCTCTACGGGGCGGCATCGTTTTACTTGTCAGCCGGTTACTTGGCCATTCTGAATGCCCTGGTCCCTCTTTGGGGCGGCCTCATAGCCAGCATCTGGCTTGGCCAGCCGTTTCGTTGGTCGCTGGTGATGGCCGTCGTGATTGCTGCCACAGGTATTACTATGCTAGTTAACCTTGGGCCTCTCGAGACCAGTATGCAGACAGTGCTTGGGGGTCTGGCCTGCGCAGCGGCAACCTTCTGTTATGCCCTGGCGGCGCAATGGACACGACGCTGGTTCGCCGATGTCTCGCCCATACGTGTGGCACGATCGACGCTTGGCTATGCCAGCCTGGCGCTGCTACCGTTTTCAATTCCCGACATAGCCGGGGCAACGCCCTCGATGGCAGGCTGGGTTTCAATTTTCATGCTGGGCATGCTGGGCTCAGGCCTTGCCTACCTTTTGTATTTTTGGCTGCTGCGTGAACTCGGTCCCGTACGTGCAAGCAGCGTCACCTTTCTTATTCCAGGTTTTGGACTCCTCTGGGGGGCGATTTTTTTGGATGAGGTGATTACCCCAACTGTGCTCGCTGGCCTGGGCCTGGTTGTCTTCTCAAGCCTACTGGTTCAGCGCTCGGCTACGCCCGCAGCAGCTGATGCGAAGGACGCAAGTCGCTCGAGCGCCTCATGAATGGACGATGTCACCACCAGGCGATTTTGTTGGGAGGGTGTTAGAAATCCCTCGTGGGTGGCCTTCGTAATAAAGTGAAGCAGGGGGTCGTAGTAGCCCTTCAGGTTGGCAAGGACCACGGGCTTAGCGTGGGCATGGGTCTGAAGTCCTGTCCAGACCTCGAACAACTCTTCAAGGGTCCCTATGCCCCCGGGCAGCACTAAAAAGGCGTCCGACAGGTCCATCATTCGAACCTTGCGTTCAATCATGGTCTCAACAATTTCCAAATGATCAAGACCAGGCAGCACAGGTTCGATCTTAATCAGGTAGTCGGGAATGATTCCGGTGACATGCGCCCCCGATTCAAGCGCGGCCTGAGCCACAGTGCCCATGAGCCCCCAGCGTCCGGCTCCGTATACAAGCCGCCACTGACGATGGGCAATAGCCTGTCCAGTTTCATTGGCCATGGCTGTCCAGTCGGGGTCGTGGCCGAGGCGCGATCCACAAAAAACACAGACCGCCCAGAGGTCTGCGCGCGGGTCGGATAGACTAAGAAGGGTAGGAGTGGACACAGCGGAGGTTGAGTGATTATCGGAAGTCATGAGGGATTGTATGTTGCCCTTGCGCCTGAGCCGATACACTTAGGCCTATGCTTAACTCTTTTGTGCAATCGATCTGGTCCGATCTTGGGCTGGGTCAGACGGCAGGCTGGGCAAAGCCTGTTATGTCTGGCGTCACCGTCCTTCTCATTATTTTTCTTGCGTTTTTAAGCGCAGTCCTGGTGCGAAGATTTATTGTGGCTTCTCACCAGCGGCTGGCTGCCCGTGCTGAAGGACCCGAAGAGCGTAAACGTATCGAGACTCTGGAGCGTGTCTTTCGTTACATTGCCTCGGTGGTGGTCACCGTGGTTGGCTTTATGCTCGTGCTCTCCGAGCTTGGCATTTCGATTGCCCCGATTCTCGCCACAGCGGGTGTGGCGGGTCTTGCCGTGGGTTTCGGTGCCCAGAGCCTTGTAAAGGACTACTTCACAGGCTTTGTGATGCTTATCGAAAACCAGATTCGCGTGGGTGATGTGGTCGAAGTTGCGGGCAAGGTGGGTGCTGTTGAAGAACTTACGCTTCGCTATGTGCGTCTTCGTGACTATGAGGGCTCCGTGCACTACGTACCCAATGGGGCAATTGTGACCGTGACAAACCGTAGTCGTTTGTTTGCCTTTGCCGTGATGGATATTGGTGTGGCCTACAAAGAAGATATCGAGCGGGTGGGCCAGGTGATGAAGGACACCGCCACGGAACTTCGCGCCGAGCCCGACTGGGCTGACAAAATTCTTGACGATCTTGATATTGCAGGTGTTGATCAGTGGGCGGATTCTGCCGTGGTGATTAAGTGCCGATTAAAAACCATCGCGCAGGAGCAGTGGGCGGTTCGACGGGCTTTTTTGGGTCGACTCAAAAAAGCCTTTGACCGCGAGGGCATTGAAATTCCCTTCCCCCATCGCACGGTCTATACCTTGCCAGCGCACGACAACCTGCCCGCCGACAAACCCGCTCTGCCTAGCGACTAGCGAAGGTCTCATGACCCACTTCTTTTTGACCCAAAAATATTTGTGAAAATGTAAATAATGAACCTCCATTGGCTAGACGGCCTCATCCCATTCGTTTACTTGGTTGCGATTCTGCTTGTGGCCTGGGCAAGCTCTCGACGAGTCAGGACACCGGAGGATCTTTTTCTGGCCGGCAGGGGCCTTGGCTTTGGTGTGATTGGACTTTCCTTGTTCGCATCGAATATTTCGTCAACCACACTCATTGGTCTTTCGGGTGCGGCCTACGCTTCGGGTATTGCAGTGGCCAATTACGAATGGATGGCCGCGATTGTCATGGTCTTTGCTGCCATTTTTCTTATTCCCGTCTACCTAAGAAATCGGTGTCGTACCGTCCCGGAATTTCTTGGGCTGCGATACAGCAAGGGTGTGCGCCGGTATGTCTCTGCCTGGATGATTGGGCTTAGCGTGCTCGTTGACACGGCAGGCAGTCTTTTTGCAGGCGCCTTGGTCTTGCAAGTCCTGGTGCCAGGTTTGCCGCTCTGGCCTGTGGTTATTGGGCTGGGCTTATTTGCCGGCCTCTATACCGTGGTGGGCGGTCTTCGGGCTGTAATGATTACCGATGCGCTTCAGGCTCTGGTGCTTATTGCAGGCAGCTCGGTGATTGCCTTTATGGTCTTCAAACAGTTTGACTTCTCCTGGGCTGCTGCCACGGCAGGACTTCCCGATGGGCACCTGTCCTTGGTGCGGCCGGCTAACGACCCGTCCATGCCCTGGACGGGTCTTCTTGTGGGCGTACCCATATTGGGCCTTTACTACTGGAGCATGAACCACTACATCAGCCAACGCTTCTTTGCGGCAAGGTCTGAAGACCACGCCCGATGGGGAGCGATTCTGGCTGCTGCCTTGAAGCTGTTGCCCCTCTTCATCATGGTGCTTCCGGGTGCCATGGCCCTAAGTCTCTACCCGTCCTTAACCTCGGGCGATCAGGTCTTTCCGACCTTGGTCAAAGACCTTCTGCCGGTTGGACTTCGCGGACTCGTGCTTGCGGCTCTTCTTGCTGCCATTATGTCGACCATCGACAGCACCATTAACGCAGCCTCTGCCTTGGTGCACTACGACTTCCTTCATGCAGAGGGGCAAACCAAGGGAGCCTCACAAGCCCATGCGGCTCACGGCTCAGCCGCTGGCCAGACCGACCTCCCGCGTGCCCGACTGCTCACGATGGTCTTCATGCTAATTGCCATGGCCTGGGCTCCAGTGATTCAGGGGTTTCCCGGCCTATTTGCCTACCTTCAGCAGATGTTTGCCGTGGCGGTGCCGCCGTTTGTGGTGGTCTACTGCCTTGGCCTTGGCTGGCGGGGCGCGACCGCGAGGGCGGCTTGGTGGTGCCTGCTCATCGGTCATGGCTTGGGCATTGGGTTTGTGGTTGCAACTCAGTACGAGCTGTGGAGTCTGCACTTTCTTGAAACTGCGGGACTCACCACCGCCATCTGTCTTGTGGTTCAGATTCTGGCAAGTCGATCAAGCGCGGTAGCGAAAACCTCTAGTCGGCAGGCCATCCTGTGGTCAAAGGCCATGCTTCCCATGTCAAAACCCTATGGCTTTTTAAAAGACTATCGAAGCCAGCTGATTCTCTTACTAGCGTTGACAGCCCTTATGGTCGCAGTCTTCTTCTAGTCCTTAGAGGAGCCGTCTTCTAAGGCATCATCATCATGCAGCTTCTGAATCAGTCTGCGCCCAAGAACCACCGCACAGGCGGCTAGGGGCAGTGCAAGCAAAACACCGACAAGACCAAGCAGACCACCAAAGACCATCAAAGCAAGAATAACGGCCAGGGGATGAAGACCAATCTGCTCGCCAACGAGCTTAGGCGTTAAGACAAAGCTTTCAAGAAACTGCCCCAGACTATAGACAATGCCGATGGCAATGAGCCCGTGCAAAAGACCGAGCTCGAGAATGCCAGAGACCATGGCGAGCACCAGAGAGAAGGCAAAGCCAAGGTAGGGCACAAAAACCAACAGCCCCGATAAGAGTCCTATGGAAAACCAGCTTGAGAGCCCCGCAAGTAAAAGCCCCAGGCAATAAAAACTAGCCATGGCCAGAATGAGCATGCCTTGACCGCGGAGATAGCCTTGAAGGGTTATGTGGATTTCCAGGCTTGTCTCACGAACATAGCTTCGCTTTGAACTCGGAACAAGGGCAAGGGTATTGCCCCAGATGTTTGACCAGTCTTTAATAAGAAAGAAAAGGAGCACCGGCACGAGAACCAGCCAGCCCAAAACCGCCGCAATCATTCCAAGACCCGACTGCAAGGTGGCGAAGACGGTTTGAGAAACAGCGGAGGACTGACCCTGTAGCCACTGGATGATTTTGGCCTTCAGGGCCTGGCTGTCATCAACGGGAAGACCGGCCTCAATGAGGTAGGGATAGATAAGCCCGTAGAGCCGCACCGCCGCGTCGGGAAAACGTTCTCTAAGGCTATTAAGTTCATTCTCGACAATAGGAACGGCAACAAGAACAAGGCCGATGCCGAGCAAGATGCCGATAACAATGGCAACAATGCTCGAAAGGCTGCGTGCAAGGCCCTTATTGGTAAGACGAGAGGCTACAGGCTCAAGCAGATAGGCAAGTAGCAGTGCAGCAATAAAGGGGGCAAGAATGTCTGTCATGGATCGAAGCTTTAGGGCCTTGAAGGGAAGGGGGCTTAGGTCTGAGTAAGCTGGCTCAAGCTGTAGCCCAAAGCAATTAAGCCAGAGCCTACCAGCAGTCCTGGAACCAGACCACCCCAGGGACGTGGCAGCCGCATCATGACAAAGACGCCCGCCAAAAGGGCGACAAGCCGGACGAGTAGAGGAACCTCTTCTAAAAGACCAACGGGAAGAATAATAATGCGGACCACCAGGGCTGCCACCATGGCATAGGTTATACAGGTGACCCATTTAAAGAGCTCGGTCTCCACATTGATTCGTCCAGAAAGTAAGACACCCAGACCTCGCCAGAGGTAAGTGGCAAAAATGGTTCCCAGTAGCACGTTTAGTTCGTAGCTCATGATGGCCTGGTTAGGCTGGACGTCGTCGATGAATGAGGAGATAGGCCAGGCTGCCCCCAACAAGCCCAGAAATCAGTAGGCTGTAATCGGGAACGACGCTATGGCTTAAGGGGCCAAGCAGGCTTCCAAACAAAATGGCCAGTCGATAGGCGGTTGGCTTGACCTCGGTAAAGCTCAACATAAAAAACAAAGGATTCAGAAACACCAGGGCCATGGTAAGTGGCATGGGAACTTGATCTGCAATTAGGTAGCCAATGATCGAGCCCGGTGCGCAGACGGCCCAGCAGACAAGACCAATGCCCCAGAAGTAGGCCTTGCGATACTGCGGCTCCATTTTGGGAAGGTCGCGCATGGCCACCGCCCAGCTGGTCATGGCCAGTAGGTGCACCATGGCATAAAGGCTCTTTGAACCCCGGTGCTCGCTATCAAGCTGTGGAAGCACGGTAAGGGTCATGGGAAGAAACCTTGAGGCAGTTAGCCCAACCGCCAAGGTGGTCAGCAGTGTTGTTGCCCCCAGGGCAAACATCTCGGCCATCACCATTTGTCCCGGGAGGGCGTAAACAAAAAAGGCTGAGCCTGCTGCCGTCCATATGGAGAGATTGAGGCTGTAACAGAGGGCGCCAAAACCAATATAACCGGCAAACAAGACACCGGCGGGTGCACCAATGGCATGCCGCATCCCTCGACGAAAGGCCTCCTGTTTTGACTGAAACTGCAGTTCGGGCAACGGCTGTGACATGTCGCGATTGTATGATGCACGGCGTGGGCAAACTCTTTTCGAACCTTTATCAGCGTGTCATGGGCTGGTCGCGCCATCCGAGGGCCACGCGCTATCTTGCAGCGCTTAGTTTTGCAGAGTCATCGTTCTTCCCCGTTCCGCCCGATGTCATGCTTGCACCCATGTGCCTGGGGAGCCCCCACCGCGCTTACTGGCTTGCCTTTGTAACCACCGTGAGTTCGGTGCTTGGTGGCCTGCTGGGCTATTTTCTTGGCCTTTGGGCGATGGAGATGATTCTTCCTTGGCTCTTGGAGTCGAAGTACGCCCAGGCTTATGCCCTGGCCCAGCAGTGGTTTGTCGACTATGGTGTCTGGGCTGTGCTGCTTGCTGGCTTCTCGCCCATTCCTTATAAGGTATTCACCATCGCAGCGGGGGCGGCGTCGATGGCCGTCTTTCCTTTTGTAATTGCTTCAATACTAGGCCGTGGTGGCCGGTTCTTTTTGGTTGCCGCGTTAATGAAGTGGGGGGGTGCACCCATGGAGCAGTGGCTTAACCGTTGGGTGGATCGACTGGGATGGATACTTGTGGGCCTGGTGGTGATTGGCTTTTTGGGCTACCAGATATCAAGCTCGAGCCCATGAATCGGAGGAATCAGTGACAGTTTACTTTTCGAATAAAGGAAACCGCCACCGAAACGCACCGGAACGAAGACCGCTGTTTTTTTACTTCTTACGATAGTTGTCGTGACAGCCCTTGCAGCTCTGCGCTGTATTGCCAAAAGCTTTTTTGATTGCATCCAGGTTGCCCGACTTACCGGCGTCGTTTAAGGCAACAACGGCCGTTTGAAATTTCTCGATACCTGCCTTCACCTTGTCGCCTTCTTTCCAGATCTCGGGCTTAGCCTTGCCACCTTCGGTGCCTGGACCAAAGGCCTGCCATGGAAGGGCTGCAAGGCTCGCCACCACAGCGATATCGGCCGCCACATCTTGGGCATTAAAGGGCTTTTCGCCTTTCACAACGGCACCCACACTTGAGAAGTGCGCACCCATGACGGCAAAGGTGGACTGACGGTATTTGATGGCGTCGTCCGGCTTTTTGAATTCAAGGGCTTGAGCGGCCGAGAGGCTAAGGGCGGCAAGGCCAAGGCCCATTGCAAGGCGTGAAGCGCTGCGTTTGATCATTATTTTTCTCCTGTTGAGGTTGGAGTTTTAAGCGTAGCGCGTTTCCTTGAAGGTCGCATGACTAACCATACGCCGACTGCCGTTGAGAGTGTGCCAAGAACGGTAAGGAGCGTGATGGGCTCATCGAACAAGAAAAAGGCCAGGAGGGCTGTAGTGGGTGGCGTCAGGTAGAGAAGGCTTGTGACTTGGGTGGCCGCCCCCTCCCGAATAAGAACAAAAAGCA
>JAURCW010000105.1 GCA_030828265.1 Burkholderiales bacterium
AGGCCTCTTGCACATTGGGGTGGGTTATCTGTTCCATAGCAACTCCGTTGGCGTCAGAAAAGAAATGAGCTTGTTTGGTATCTAGCCGCCAAAAAGATCATTTAGTTTCTTCATTGCGTCGTCTTGGTCTTGGCCCTTTTTGGGCTGTACCTTGGGATACTCCTCTGCAATTCGGTCTTCAAAGTAAGTAGCGGGATTCGGAGCGTTGCATAACCTTCGAGCTATCTCCTCGGGAACTGGGCAATAGGCGGCCACGCGTTTGTTGCGCCATTGAACCTGTAGGTGTCGACACCTGGAATCAAACAATACATGTTCGATTTCACCCGTCGTAAAATTCTTATTAATCATTTCATACTCCGCATACATGATTCCAAACCTGCGTATTCCTATAAATCCCGTCGACAAGCTTGAACCGTTTGCACATTTCATTCAGGCACAAGGCATGGTGTACGACGAGGTTATTGACGAGTTACAGAAGGGCAATAAAGAAACACATTGGATGTGGTACATCTTTCCGCAACTTAAGGTTTTGGGCAAGAGTCTTAAGGCGCAAAAATATGGGCTGGATGACCTGAAACAAGCTGCAGACTATCTTCAGCACCCTGTTCTTGGCCAGCGTCTCTTGCAATGCACACGCTTGGTTCTTACTCATCAGGATAAAGCAGCAACTCAGATCTTCGGCGATGTGGATGCCTTAAAGTTCCGCTCGTGTATGACCCTTTTTAAGTATGTTCCGCTCAGCGATTACTGCTTTCGTAATGCCCTAATGGCCTTTTATGCGGGTGAAGAGGACGCTGTTACGTTGGAGTTCATTGGTGCGATAAGGTAGGCTTACGGCATGACGCTGTGCGCCTTCAATCTCAAGCCTAATTGTGCCTTCTGATCACCGCTGAATGAAAACCCCCGCGATTCGCCGACTAAAAAATGTCTCGAATGAAGAGAGGTCGGCTCTTATTCAAATGGCCTGGGAAGACCGGACTGCTTTTGAGACTATTTACGAGCGCACCGGGTGGTCGGAAGCCGAGGTTGTCTGGCTCATGCGCCAGGCGCTAAAGCCCAGTTCATTTCAGATGTGGCGCAAACGCATGAAAGGTCGCGTTACAAAACATCGGGCGCTTAGAAGCCCCGGGATGAAATACGCTGATCGAACTGTCGCAGACCATCGCCGAGCGAACTGTTGATCAACGCAAAAAGTTTTAGCGAAAGACGTCCTCAATCGTTTTCGCAAGCAAGAGCTCTTCCGCCCAGAGATTGAGCTGTTCATCGCTGAAATCAAATCTTTGGCCTGAATATTCTCAGGCTGTGATGGCGCGTCACAGGTATCCCTTTGCGGATCGCACAGGATAGTTAGAATCAAAGCTTTTAAGTCGCAGCCCGCCGTTTAGTGGCGATAATAGCCAGTATGACGCCCCCGGATTCCAACAGCACCCTTCCCCTTTCGCACCTCAAAGTGCTGGAAATGGGTCAGCTTATTGCGGGGCCCTTCTGCGCAAAAACCCTGGCCGATTTTGGCGCGCAAGTGATTAAACTCGAGCCACCCGAGGGCGGGGACCCCCTTCGTAACTGGCGGGTCATGCGCAACGATGTCTCGCTCTGGTGGCATGTGCAGTCGCGTAACAAAATGTCGGTGGCCGTCGATCTGCGCGTGCCCGAGGGTCAGGCCATTGCCAAACAGCTTGCGGGCCAGGCGGACATTCTTATTGAAAATTTCAGCCCCGGTACGCTCGAGAAATGGGGCATGGACTACGAGAGTCTTTCCAAAGAGAACCCGGGTCTCATTATGGTTCGTATCTCGGGCTTTGGTCAGACGGGGCCCTACCGAAAGAACCCGGGCTTTGGACTCATTGGCGAGGCCATGGGTGGGCTGCGCTACCTAAGCGGTGAGCCAGGGCGTAAGCCCGTGCGCGTGGGGGTTTCCATTGGCGATACGCTTGCCTCACTTCATGCTGTCGTGGGAATTTTTGCAGCAGTTGAGGCCCGACGCAAAACCGGCAAGGGCCAGGTGGTGGATGTTGCCTTGTCCGAGTCGGTGTTTAACGTTATGGAAAGCCTGGTGCCCGAATATTGCCAGGCGGGTATTGTGCGCGAGCCTGCGGGCTCGGCTCTTCCGGGCATCACGCCTTCGAACGCCTACAGTTGCGCCGACGGTCTGGTGCTGGTGGCCGGCAATGGCGACGGTATTTACAGGCGACTTATGGAGGCCATCAACCGGCTCGACCTGCGCGACGACCCCGAGCTTGCCAACAACGCCGGCCGCGCCAAACAAGCCGAGCGTATTGATGAAGCCATTGGCCAGTTCACGGCATCGCGCAGTGTGAACGAGGTCATTGCCCTGCTCGAGTCGGTGCGCGTACCAGCGGGCCGGGTCTACACCGCCAAGGACATTGCCAACGACCCACAGTTTCAGGCGCGCGACATGCTTCTTGAAACCACGGCCTACGACGGCGAGCCCGTTACACAGCCGGGCATTGTGCCCAAGCTGTCTGAAACACCCGGCGCTCTGCGTCAGCGCGCCCCGCGCATTGGTGAACACACCCAGCAGGTGCTAAGCCAAGCGGGCTTCACCCCCGAGCAGCTTGAAGAACTTTTAAAGAAGGGCGTTATTCGATGACCGTATCGCTGCCTTCAAAATTGCTGCCTTCAAAGGTTGTGCTCTGCGACGTGGCCCCACGCGATGGCCTTCAGAATGAAACCAAGCCTGTCAGTACAGCGCAGAAAATTGCGCTGGTGCAGGGGCTTATTCAGGCGGGGCTGCCGCGTATTGAAGTGACTTCGTTTGTCTCGCCCAAGGCCATTCCGCAACTGGCCGATGCCCACGACGTTATGCACGGCATTACGCGCAAACCCGGTGTTGAGCTTGTGGTGCTGGTGCCCAACCAAAAAGGTGCCGAGCGCGCACTGGCCTGTTCGCCCGATGAATTAAACCTGGTGATGTCGGTGACCGCCTCGCACAGCAAAGCCAACCTGCGCATGACGCCTGACGAATCCTTTGAGAAACTGCAACAGGTCATTCTGCAAACACGCGAGAAGGTGAAGCTCAATGTCTCGCTTTCCTGCAGTTTTGGCTGCCCCTTCGAGGGCAATGTAGAGGCGAGCGAAGTGCTGCATTGGGTAAGCCGGTTTCATGCGCTTGGGGTCACGGGTGTTTCGCTTTGCGACACCACAGGCATGGCCTACCCAAGCCAAGTGCGGGCACTGGTGGAACAGACGCAGGCACTTGCGCCAACGCTACGCATAACACTGCATTTTCATAACAGCCGTGGCTTAGGGCTTGCCAATGTCTTCGAGGGCCTGCGCGCAGGTGTGACCCACTTTGATGCCTGCACGGGCGGCATTGGCGGCTGCCCCTATGCGCCGGGCGCCTCGGGCAATGTCTGTATGGAAGACATTGTGCATGCCCTTCACTGCGAGGGCATTGAAACCGGGGTGGACCTTGCCCAGCTTATTGATGTGTCAAAAAGCCTTGGGCAAACGCTTGAACACCCCTTGTCGGGTCAGGTGGTCTACGCCGGCCCGCGCAGTCGAAGGTATGCCTGCGACTTGGCAAAGCCGCAAGGCGCGTAGAAGCGACTGCCATGCTTAAGCTTGGCTTTGATCTTGGCGGTACAAAAACCGAGGTGGTGCTTCTTTCGGAAGAGGGTGAGATTCTTGCGAGGCAGCGTCAGCCCACCCCGGTTACTGAGGGTGCGCAGGCCATTGTTGATTCATTGGTTCGCCTTCGCGACGACCTCTTGCGCTCAGCCGGAGCAGCAGCGGGCTCTTTTACGATAGGGCTGGGAACGCCCGGCAGCCTCTCGCCTTCAACCCAGAAGCTCCGTAATTCGAACACCCAGTGCTTAAACGGCCTGCCCTTCCAGGCCATGGTTGAGAAGGCCTTGGGACAAACCGTTGCCAGTGAAAACGACGCCAACTGCTTTGCCCTTGCCGAGGCGCTGGCTGGCGCGGGCAAAGGCTATGACTGTGTCTTCGGTGTCATTATGGGAACCGGCTGCGGGGGTGGTTTTGTTTTTAACGGTCGTCTGCGGTCGGGGCCTAACCGGCTTGCCGGTGAATGGGGCCATGTCTCTTTGGACCCCAACGGACCGCGCTGTTGGTGCGGCCAAAACGGATGCCTTGAGACCTATATTTCAGGTAGTGGGCTAGAAGCACGTTACCGAGATGCGATGCGTAAACACGAGAGTGAAACGGGCGCTGCAGCCCAGCCCTTGCTACTTTCCGCGACCCCTCCTATCAAGAGCCAAAGCCTTTCGGCACAGGACATTCTGCAGGCGTATAACGAAAAACGAACCGACCTACCCCACTGGCCCATCGTGGCCGAGGTGACGGAAGCATTTCTTGATCAGTTTGGAAGAGGCCTTGCTAGGGTCTGCGCTGTTGTTGACCCCGACGTCATTGTTTTAGGTGGTGGGCTTTCCAACAGCCCGTTGCTCTACGAGCATGGACCTGCACTCCTAAAGCGTCATAGCTTTGGCGGCGAAATGGTCACACCCATTGTGAAGAACACACTTGGTGATTCTGCAGGCGTTATTGGGGCCGCCTGGCTGGGGGCTGCACGGGCGGGCTGAAAGGCGATAGAGTGCTGAGAATGACATCGCATACCAACGGAGCTTTACCGAATGAATAGCTACACCTTCCTTGTTCACTGGTCTGAAGAGGATCAGGCCTACATTGGAACCTGCGCTGAGTTCCGAAGTCTTTCCCACATAGCAAGCAGCGACTCGCAGGCCCTGTCTGGAATCCAAGATTTGGTCAAGAACGTTGCCGAAGAAATTACACAAAAGTAAGTGCCCTTAGCGCTACCAGTCGTCAAGCGGGGTTAGGCCTAACCTTTGGTAAACTCTTGTGCGTGGAAGCGTGGCAGAGCGGTTGAATGCACCGGTCTTGAAAACCGGC
>JAURCW010000214.1 GCA_030828265.1 Burkholderiales bacterium
ATTCTGCCCAAGCTTCTGGCGGCCTTTCGTAAGGAGCATCCTGGCATTCAAGTAATCATCCAGGTGCGTAATCGTGATCAACTTATTACCCTTTTAAGAGACGGCGACATTGATATTGCTGTCATGGGACGCCCCCCCAAGGAACTCGACACCCGCTCAGAGTCGTTTGCCCCCCATCCGCATGGATTTATTGCCGCACCCGAACACGCTTTGGTAAAAAGCGCCTCGATATCGATAGACCAGCTTGAGCAACACGAAATCATGGTTCGCGAACAGGGCTCAGGTACCCGCGCGGTCATGGAAGGCTTCTTTGATGAGCATCGCTTTCGGCCACTTTCCACCATAGAGATGTCAAGCAACGAGACCATTAAGCAGGCCGTCATGGCAGGGCTAGGTATCTCGTTTGTGTCTCTGCACACCATAGGACTTGAGCTTCGCCATGGTGTGTTACGAATTCTTCCCGTCCAAGATACTCCTGTGATGCGGCTTTGGCATGTCGTTAACCTGACCAATCGAACCCTGTCTTTGGCGGCAGAAGCATTTCGCTATTTCATGCTCGAAAAGGGTAATGCGCTTCTCGAGGAAATGTTTAGCCCCCTTCAAAATTTCGAAATGCCGCCAAAATCGTAAAATAGGACTCCATGTCTCTTCCCAACCTCATGCCATCGGACGTCGACTTCACCCGCTTGCGGCTTGCCGCAACCGAGGCCTCGGGTTTGTTGCGTCTGCTTGCGAATGAGGATCGGCTTATGCTGCTTTGCCAACTCACCGACGGCGAGAAGAACGTAAGCACCCTTGAAGCTCTTACGGGCATAAGGCAGCCTACGCTGTCGCAGCAACTTGGCGTTCTAAGAAACGAGGCTGTCGTCTCCACCCGCCGAGAAGGCAAACAAGTCTTTTACGCGCTCAATAACAAGCAGGTTGAGGCTATTCTGCTCACGCTCTACTCGCTTTTTTGCCCTATTGATCAAGAAACTAAACGCGCACAGGAGCATGTATGACCATCGATTACCGTTGGCTCACCCCCAAAATTGCCGTCACTGGCCAGCTCACTGCAACCGATATGCGCGAGGCCCACGAGGCGGGGTTCCGCTCAATCATTTGTAATCGACCTGACGGTGAGGAAGGGCCCAGCCAGCCAAGCCAGAACGATGTTCTTGAGGCGGCAAGGGCTCTCGGCCTTGAAGTGGCCTACCATCCAGTAAATTCGGCGGGTCATACACCCGAGCAGGCCCTTGAAATGGGGCGCCTCATTAATAGTCTACCAACGCCCATTTTGTCGTACTGCCGTTCCGGCGGGCGATGCGCAAACCTTATCTCGCTTGCAGCGCAGCTTGGTCAGCCCGTTCCACAGTAAGGCCTGCTGGAGTGGAGGCTCGTTTACAGCCCACAAAATGGGCTCAAACCACAAGCAGCTAGCCTGTTGTTTCCTCAGCCCTCATCACCTGGGCCTCGGGTAGCCTTCCAAAGACCAAGCAAGACAATACAAACCGCAAGCGCCATAAGGGTTACGAGCATGGCCTCGTTGGGTGTGGCCAACAGAAATACCAAACCAGCGATAAGTGCGCATCCCGCAATGGCAATTAGGAAGGGGTCTCGCATGTTCGTTGTCAATCTGCAATGGTGCCCGGAGCGGGAATCGAACCCGCACGCCTTGCGGCCCGGGATTTTAAGTCCCGTACGTCTACCTATTTCGTCATCCGGGCAAAAAGGGGGTGACTACCTTCATGAATATTAACTCAGCCAAGCCTGGCTTAAAGTTTACACAGGCTCTGTGATTTCGATGGTGCACTGAGGGTCAAACAATGGGTTCTCCCAGGCGAGGTCTCCCGGTGATTTGGCCTTTGAAAGCCCCGCGGCATAGCTGCCCGGGTTGGTCACGACACGACAATCACCGACCTTGTAATCGAAACTGTCATGAACATGCCCGTGAATCCAGAGTTGTGGCTTCTCAACCAAGTCACCGAGATCTGAAATAAAGCCAGCATTGCATGGGTCATCCATGAAACG
>JAURCW010000056.1 GCA_030828265.1 Burkholderiales bacterium
ATGATCTTTTAAAGTCCGTTGCCCGGCGAATCGATGAGCTTGCGAATAATCCCAATCCATCCGACGTAACGGGGGTTCCAACAGGCTTTGTCGACCTCGACCAAAAAACTGCGGGCATGCATGGTGGCGATTTAATTATTGTGGCAGGTCGCCCAAGTATGGGTAAGACATCGTTTGCCTTAAACGTTGGCGAGCATGTTGCCATCGATCAAGGCCTTCCCATTATTGTGTTCAGTATGGAAATGGGTGCCGAGCAGCTGGCCCTTCGTATGCTTTGTTCCACGGGCCGGATTGATGCGCAGAGGCTGCGCACGGGCAGGCTTGCCGATGACGATTGGGACAAGCTTACCCATTCGCTGGAACGCATGAAGGGTGTGCCTGTTTACATTGACGAGACGCCGGCCTTGAATCCGCTCGAGCTTCGCTCGCGCGCGCGCCGAGTGGCGCGTCAGTCGGGCGGCTTAAAGCTCATTATCGTGGACTACATTCAGCTCATGAGCGCGTCAAGTTCTGGGGAGAACCGAACCACTGAGATTTCCGAAATCACCCGCTCTTTAAAAAGCCTTGCAAAAGAGCTCGACTGCCCAGTGATTGCACTTTCGCAGCTTAACCGAACGGTCGAACAACGGACCGACAAGCGGCCAGTCATGAGCGACCTTCGCGAATCGGGTGCCATCGAGCAAGACGCCGATGTCATCCTTTTTATTTACCGCGACGAGGTCTATCGGCCCGACAGCCCCGACAAGGGTGTCGCCGAGATCATTATTGGTAAACAGCGAAACGGTCCTATTGGGACCGTACGCCTTACCTTCTTGGGTTCTTATACAAAGTTCGAGAACCACGCCGGCCCACCGCCTACCCAATACGGTGGGGGAGCCTTTTAGCGAAGACGCTTTGACTGAAGACCTCCTACCGAAGGACTAAAACAGGTAGCTTGGTCATCGATAGAACTTTCTGCGTTTCGCTGCCCAGCATCACTCTGGCGATGCCAGTTCGGGCATGGGAGGCCATGGCCACCAGGTCGCACTGATAGTCATCGATGGCTTTCACTATCGCCTCTGCGGGAAAGTCGCTCACCACATAGTGCACGGCACACTTTACATCGGCCGCGGCACAAGCCTTTTCAACCTCGGCGAGGTAGCCGGTTGCAACCTTCTTAGATCGAGCCTCTTGCTCTTCGGGTGGAATGAAGTCTGCAGGAATGTACTCGTTGTAATAGGCGTAACGGAACTCGGGGACAACGTGAAAGCCCGTCACCTTGGCTCCCATTTCTTTGGCCATCCCGACAGCCTTGTGCATAGCTTGCTTCGATAGATCGGACCCGTCGATGGGTACTAATATGTGTTTAAACATGGCGGTCATCCTTTGAGTGTGAAAGTGTCAGCTGTATTTGGTTTGTAGGTAAGTCTCGTTGGGTTTTATCTGTAAGAGCTTGATCTGGCGCAATTCCTCACCAGCTTCCTGTGTTGGGCATGCTCTGCCAGGGCTCAGCAGGTGCTAGGGGCTCGCCTTTTTGTAGAAGTTCAATGGAAATGTTGTCGGGTGAACGAATAAATGCCATGTAGCCGTCACGAGGGGGCCGAAGAATCGTGACGCCATGGTTGGCCAGGGCTTGGCATTTTTCGTAGATGTTGTCGACTGCAAATGCAACATGGCCAAAGTTGCGGCCGCCCTGATAGTCTTCGGGGTCCCAGTTGTAGGTGAGTTCAAGCTGGGCCTCTGGACTCTCGGGGGCAGCAAGAAAGACCAGGGTGAACCTGCCCGATGGAACCTCCTTGCGACGCATCTCAACGAGTCCTAGGGCCTTGCAATAAAAATCGAGCGAGTCGTCAAGGTTACTAACCCGGATCATGGTGTGTAGGTATTTCATCGCTGCTCCTTGGAAACTCTTCTGGCTTTCGTCGTTATATAAAAAAGTATAATAAGTGCAAATTCCCGCCTGGCCTCGTCCAGCCGAACTCAAGAACCTTATGATCGCCGACCCATGACCACAAAATCCCAGACCAGTGAGGCTACACCCTCGTCTTATCCCGTAAAGGGTCTTGGCCTATCAGGGCGTATTGCAGCGGCATTTCAGCATGCGCAGTTGACCCCCTTACTCGCCTTGGCTTGTATTTTATTGGGCCTTTTTGCGGTGTTGGTCACACCGCGCGAGGAAGAGCCGCAAATTGACGTCACCATGGCAAACGTCATTATTCCATTTCCTGGTGCATCTGCCCGGGATGTTGAGCAGATGGTTGCCGTTCCCGCTGAGCAAGTTCTGGCTCAGATGACTGGAGTTGAGCACGTGATGTCGGTCTCTCAGACCGGTCTCGCCATGGTCACCATTCAGTTTGAGGTGGGCGTTCCAAGAATTGAGGCACTCGTCAGGCTTTACGATGTCATCTCTGCCAATGCCGACTGGCTACCCCGCGGGCTTGGCGTTCTTCCCCCGGTGATTAAGCCAAAGGGTATTGATGACGTGCCAATTCTGGCGCTGACGCTCCATCAGGGCAATAACAAGGCAAGTCGCCTTGAGCTTGAGCAGCTGGCCAATCGTCTCGAGACGGAACTTAAACGTATTTCAGGCACCCGCGAGGTCAACACCCTGGGCGGGCCTGGGCGCCAGATTCGCGTTGAGCTTGACCCCGCTCGCCTGAATGCGCGGGGTATCACAATCTCGGAGGTTCAGGCCATTGTGAATGTTGCCAATGCAGGCTCACCGGTGGGGGATCTCCTTATTGGAGAGAAGGCGCTTGCCATTGAAACAGGTCCTTTTTTGCGTAATGCCAAAGATGTGGCGGATTTGGTTCTTGGCATACGGCAGGGGAGCCCTGTTTTTCTAGGTGATGTGGCGCGTGTTGTTGACGGTCCCGCGCAGCCTGAGCGTATGGTCTGGCAGGCCAAACGCTCGGCCCAGGCGGATGACCTCGATTTTTGGCCAGCCGTTACCCTGTCTATTACTAAAAAGCCGGGTGAAAACGCCATTGATGTTGCTAACCAAGTCATTGAACAACTCGATCGACTTAAGGGCACGGTGATACCTGAATCGATTCAGGTCGACGTCTCTCGAAATTATGGTGAAACTGCAAATCAGAAAGCCATGCAGCTTATTCAGAAGCTTATGTTCGCAACGGGGTCTGTCGTACTTCTAGTGCTTGTCGCCTTGGGTCGTCGCGAGGCCACCATTGTGGGTGTGGCCGTCGTATTAACGCTTGCCGCCACCCTTTTTGCCTCCTGGGCCTGGGGTTTCACCATTAACCGCGTATCTTTATTTGCACTTATCTTCTCCATTGGCATTCTGGTGGATGATGCCATTGTGGTCGTTGAAAATATCCATCGGCATCAGCAACTCTTTCCGCACAAGTCGCTCGCAGAAATTATTCCAGCCGCTGTTGATGAGGTGGGCGGCCCAACCATCCTCGCTACGTTTACGGTCATTGCGGCGCTTCTTCCTATGGCTTTCGTGTCGGGGCTTATGGGCCCCTACATGAGTCCTATTCCCATTAATGCAAGCATGGGTATGCTCATCTCCTTGGCTGTAGCCTTCGTTGTTACACCCTGGATGGCCTTGCATTGGATGCGTTCCTCTTCGGTCCATTCGTCCAAAGCCCACTCAGGCCCCCCTCTTTGGATCTCACGACTTTTTGCTTTTCTTTTTTACCCTTTTCTTCGGTCGACACGATCGGTTTTTTATCGTCTCGTGCTGGCCATTGTTGTTTTGCTCCTTATTGCCTTTTCGGTCTGGCTTCCCATCAACGGAAACGTTGTTTTAAAGATGCTGCCCTTCGATAACAAGTCTGAGTTTCAGGTGGTTGTGGATATGCCGAATGGAACTCGACTCGAGAAGACGGACGCTGTGCTGCGGGAGATGGCTCAGGCTCTTACTGAATTACCTGAGGTCAACGATATTCAGGTCTATTCTGGCTTGTCTGCCCCGATTAATTTCAATGGGCTTGTTCGGCAGTACAACCTTCGCCAGGCTTCTCACCTCGGAGATCTGCAGGTCAATCTGGTGGATAAGTCGATGCGTGATGAGCAAAGCCATGCGATTGCCATGCGCGCACGCCCCCTAGTTCAGGCCGTTGCGGCACGCCATGGTGCGAGAGTGAAGGTTGTCGAGGTTCCTCCCGGGCCGCCCGTGTTGTCACCTGTCGTTGCAGAAATTTATGGACCAACGGATGAGGGCCGCCGCCAAGTCGCTCAGGCAGTGCGTAACCTTCTTGAAGAGACGCCCGGAATGGTTGATGTGGATGACAGCACCGTTGACCCTTCACCGAAGAAGATTCTTGTCATTGACCGCCGTAAGGCAAGCCTTATGGGTGTCTCTCAGCAGGAGATTGTTTCGGTACTTCGCACGGGGCTCTCTGGGCAGTCCGCAGCCTATCTGCACGATGCCACGAAGTACCCCGCTGCTGTGACCTTAAGGCTGCCGGAGGCCAAGCAAGATTCACTTAGTCATTTGTTGGCACTGACGGTACGAACGTCGCAGCGTGAGGCACGGCCGCTGTCGGAATTCGTAAGTGTGGTTGACGCCCAGCGCGAGCAGGTTCGTTATAGAAAAGACTTAGTGCCTGTGACTTATGTTGTAGCGGATGTGGCCGGTGAAAACGACAGCCCACTTTATGGTCTGGCCCAGGCACGACTCAAACTTACAGACTTGCGGGGCGCCGATGGTCAGCCCATTGAGGAGTATTTTATTTCCCAGCCTAAGGACACCTATCGAAACTACTCCTTGAAATGGGATGGTGAGTCGCAGGTTACCTACGAAACTTTTCGTGATATGGGGGCAGCCTATGCGGTAGGCCTGGTGCTTATCTATCTGTTGGTGGTTGCTCAGTTCGGCTCCTACCTGATACCGGTCATCATCATGGCGCCAATCCCTCTCACCATTATTGGGGTCATGCCAGGTCATGCCATGCTGGGGTCGCAGTTTACTGCCACCTCCATGATTGGGATGATCGCCTTAGCAGGAATTATTGTGCGCAATTCCATTTTGCTTGTTGACTTTATTCACTTGCAGCTTGCGCAGGGAGCGAGCCTTAAAGACGCGGTTGAGGCATCGGCGGCAACCAGGGCGCAGCCTATTGTGCTTACCGCCCTTGCGGCCATGACGGGAGCTTTGTTTATTCTGGACGATCCGATTTTTAACGGTCTTGCCATCTCACTTATTTTCGGCATTTTGGTTTCGACAGTGCTCACCCTACTTGTGATTCCGCTGTTGGTCTATTCCACTCATACCAAGCCCAATGAGAGCGCTACTTAAAGGATTGAAAACCATGCGACGACTTCAGCAGCTTTTTATTCTTGTTCTTCTTGCCCATGGTCCAAGCGCTTATGCTCAGACCCTCCTGGAGGACTGGCAGAAGGCTCAAAAGAACGATCCCAGTCTTCGTGCGGCTCAGAAGGAAGATCTCATCGCCCAGGCGCTTAGGATGCAGATGGACGCTCTCTGGAAGCCGTCGCTCGTCTTTTACGGCACTGCAGGGGCCACAACACGATATTCCATTACCCGCGATGCCAAGTTTGCGGCGCCTGGGTTCTCCGCCTCGGGAGCGAAGTTCGAGACCTGGAATGAGCTGGCAGCCATGGGTCAGGCGAGTATTCAATGGATGCAGCCTCTGCATGATCCCAAGCTCAGGCAGAGGGCCGAGCAGCTTAAGCTTTCTGCAGAGGCTGTTGGGCTCAGCGAGACGCTTGCGCAGCAACGACTTTTGGCAGGGCTTATTGAAAATACTCTAGCCTTCACGCAGGTGACCGAGCGCTGGCGTTTTGCTCAGCGTCAGGTGGCTGTTATGCAAAAGACCTTTGAGGAAATTAGTAAACGACAGCGTCTTGGCGATGCAACCCTGACAGATCGGTCGGAGGCCTTTGAGCGTCTTCAGTCGGCCAAGGCAAGTCTCTCGGGTATTGAGGCCGCTGGGCGGGTGCATGCGGAATGGGTAGCGGATGTCACGGGGAGAGAGACACGCCCGCGTATTCTCAGTCAGGGCCTTTCATCATCGCTCATTAAAATGGACACCATCGAGACCTATGTCCAAGCGATGAAGACCTCTCACCCTCAGCTTAAGCTGCTTCGGCTTGAGCGAGATATTGCCCGTGCACAGGCGGCACAGTTTCTCGAAGGCGAGAAGGCCATGACGGTCCAGGCGGTTGCCTCCGCACAACAAGAATTAGTGACGTCCCGTGACATTCTTCCCTTTGGCTATCAGGCAGGCTCAGCCTTTGTTGGTCTGCAACTCTCGATTCCCTTATCAACCGGGGGTCGAATGACGGCCCAGGAGCGTGAGTGGCTTGCTCGGGCGGATGTTGCTGAAGAAAACCATCAGGCGATGGCGCTCGTTCTTGAACGTGGAATGCGAGACAGCTGGTATGGCTATTGGTCAGCTGCAGAGCGTCTACCCATGCTTGAGCAGGCTATGGAGGCCGGAGCAGAAAGGCTGCGTCAGACCCAGAAGTCTTATCGGGTGGGTGCGCGAACTATTCTTGAGTTGCTGGGTGCAGAGACCGATCATATTGAGGCGCAGCGTTTGGTTTTTGAGACCAGGCTCTCTTTACTGACCTACCGGTCGCGGTTGTCTGCGGCCATGGGCACCCTGGATGAAAGCGATATCGATCGTATCGACCGGTTCTTACGTTAGCGGTTTCGGATGCTCTGGCTCTGACGCTAACGAAGCCAGTTTGGTAAGACCGAGGGCAGCCGCCAATCCAATCCCTAGAACAAGGCTCGACTGAAGCCCCAGACCTTGGGATGCCATCTCAAAGCCAAACCAGACCTGGGTGACGGCGATCAGGAGTACGCTTAAAAGGGCTAAGCCTTGGAGCCGCGTGCTAAGCAGGCCAAGAAAGGCGAGTGCGCCTGCAGCAAGGCTTAAAAGCGCAGCATAAAAGCCAAGGTCACTGAGCACGAGTTGATGGGCCTGGTATTCCATATCGATGTAAAAATAATTGGCTAATAGAATGGCAAGAGCAGTCGGTCTACAAAGCCAACGCCAAGGGCCAAGAGGCGGTAGGCGCCTTGGCTCGGTGGTGGCCTCTGAGACCGGCTTGGGCTCAGAAAAGGCCTGAGGTCGTGGAGTGCCTCCCATACCCGCCGCAGCGCGGGGCAGTTTCAGAAGTCTCTCTTTTGCTGCCTTGTCGCTTTGCAGATGTCGAAGTGTTTTCGCATAGTCAAGAAGAAACCGATGCTCGGCATCGGAGACCGAGAGCCTTTTTGAGAGCTCTTCAAGAAGCTCTGCAAAGCTATGACTAACCAGACACCAGCGATGATTCAGCGAGTCGGCAGCAACCGATTTTGGCCAATAAACTTCGTAAGCCTCAAGTGGAATATCAAAGGCACGGCCAATGAAATCTGTGGGTACTGAAATGCCCTTTCGACGATAAATCTCTGCTGCACCTACAGAGTCTCGAAAAAAAACACGCCAGTCCTCGGAGGTGGCTTGTACGAATAGAGGGTGGTGAAGTTGTGGGTCTGGGATGACCCAGAGGGGCTTTTGAAGGGGGAGTCGCGCGCTTAGTGCGACCCCAAAGTCAATAAGCTTTATCTGCGGTTCACCCTCGTCGACTCGATTCACCAGAAGGTTACGACAGGCTAGATCAAGATGGAAGACGCCCTGTTCGCAGACTTTCGTGACCGTATCCACCAGGGGCGCAAGAAGTCTTGAAAGCCAGGCTTTGTAGACGGAGGGGGATTGAGAGAGACTTGCAATCGCTGACTCAAGGCTGGTTCCGTCATGGTCCATCGTGAGGCTTTTCTGAACATGGTCCATGGCAAGTACGCGTGGCACGGGCGCTCCCCGTTGGTGAAGATCAGCAAGTATCTGGGCCTCACGATTAAACAGGTAAGGCTCCTGAAAGACCTTGGTGTGGCTTAGCTTCTGCGCCATATCAGACAAAGTGAGATATCGTCGTCACTGCCGTTACGAAGGGCGCGTTCGCAGAGGCTTTGGGTGAGGAAATTTAAATCCTCGGGGCTTGGGGCCTCA
>JAURCW010000006.1 GCA_030828265.1 Burkholderiales bacterium
AAACGGGCCAAGGCATCGACGAGCTACTTGAAAATGTATTGCTTCAAGCCGAGGTTCTCGAGCTTAAGGCATCAAAAACATCCATGGCCAAGGGCCTGGTTATTGAGGCGCGTATTGACAAGGGCCGTGGCCCGGTTGCTACCGTTCTTGTTCAGTCGGGCACCTTGCGCAAGGGCGATATCTTATTAGCCGGAAGCTCCTTTGGTCGGGTGCGCGCAATGCTTGATGAGAATGGCAGGCCCATTGATGAGGCGGGCCCTTCGATTCCTGCAGAGATTCTTGGTCTTACCGATGTTCCCTTAGCCGGCGATGAGATGCTCGTGCTTGGGGATGAGCGTAAGGCTCGTGAAATCGCGCTGTTTCGGCAAGGCAAGTTTCGTGATGTTCGCCTAGCCAAGCAGCAGGCGGCAAAGCTTGAGAACATTTTTGAGAACATGGGCGAGGGCGCCAAGATTCTTGCTCTAATTGTGAAGGCCGATGTTCAAGGCTCGCAAGAGGCTTTGTCGGCTGCCATGCAAAAGCTCTCCACAGAAGAGGTTCGTGTGAATGTGGTGCATGCGGCCGTGGGTGCCATTACCGAGTCGGACATTAACCTTGCCATCGCCTCCAAGGCCGTCGTCATTGGCTTTAATGTGCGTGCAGACGTTTCGTCGCGCAAACTGGCAGAAAGCAATGGCGTTGAGCTTCGTTATTACAACATCATTTACGATGCTGTTGATGATGTAAAGAACGCTATGCAGGGCATGCTTGCGCCCGAGCGTCGCGAACAGATTCTTGGCATGGTTGAGATTCGCCAGGTCTTCAAGGTCTCAAAGCTTGGAAATATCGCTGGCTGTATGGTTTTAGAAGGCATTGTGAAGCGTGGTGCTCATGTGCGGCTGCTGCGCGACAACACTGTCATCTGGACGGGCGACCTTGACTCCCTTAAGCGTTTTAAAGACGACGCAAAAGAAGTTAAAGAAGGTTTTGAGTGCGGTCTCACCCTCAAGGGGTACGACGATATTCAGGAGGGAGATCAGCTTGAAGTCTTCGAAATCCAAGAAATCGCGAGGACGCTCTAGCCCTGGATCTGGCCGGGGCTTTCGCGTCGCCGATCAGATTCAGAAAGACATCGCGCAACTTCTTCGCCTGGAGTTAAAAGATCCTCGGGTGGGTTTTGTTACGGTTACCGAGGTTGAGGTGTCATCTGATCTCTCGCATGCCTGGGTCTATTACTCGGTTCTTCCAGACTCGCCCGAGCAAAAAGAGCGAACCGAGAAGGGCCTTAACAATGCAAAGGGCTTCTTACGAACGCGCCTTGGAAAGTTGCTTGGCATTTACAGCGCCCCTGAACTTCATTTTGTCTTTGATGACTCCATTGCTCAGGGGGCTCACCTTAGTCGGCTCATCGATCTTGCAAACAATGGCCAAGATGTTGTTGCTCCACCCCCCGATCCCACAAAGATTTAGGCCATCGCAGCTATGACCGCTTGTGCAGCCCCCGCCCGTATAGAGCGCCGTCGCGTGGACGGTGTTCTTCTTCTTGATAAGCCTCAAGGGCTTAGCTCGAACCAGGTGTTGGGTCGTGTGAAGTATCTTTTTAGGGCCTTAAAAGGCGGCCACAGTGGAACGCTTGACCCCATGGCCACGGGACTACTGCCCATTCTTTTGGGTGAGGCCACCAAGTTTTCTCAGCTTGGACTTGATGCCGATAAGGAGTACGAGGCAACGGTTATGTTGGGTGTAACAACCACCACCGGTGATGCCGAGGGAGAGCCTGTTAGCCGAGGGGATGTGAATGTTTCAACCGAGCAGCTTGAGTCCCTTGTGAAAAGTCTACAGGGCGAGCAAGACCAAATGCCTCCTATGTTCTCCGCGCTTAAGCATCAAGGCAAGCCCCTATACGACTATGCACGCCAAGGCATTGTCATTGAACGTAAGGCGCGACGCATTGTTGTTCATGAGGCTGAGTTACTTGACTGCCAGCTTCCGGTTGTTCGTATGCGAGTGGCCTGCTCCAAGGGCACCTACATTCGCAGCCTGGCCGAGACCCTCGGCGAGCGGGCTGGCTGCGGAGCGCATTTAATTGGGCTTCGACGAACAAAGTCGGGAAGTCTTTGCCTTCGTCATGCGGTGACGCTCGAGACGCTGAGTCAGGCCACACCTCAGCAACTCGCAGGCCATCTTCTTCCCGTGGACCATATGGTGCAAGCTTGGCCAAGGCTTCAGCTAACCCATGCTCAGTCCCAAAAGTTTAGGCATGGCCAGGTCTTGGCTGTGGCGGCTGGCCTCGGCGTTGACCTGGCGACGTTAGAAACGCAGCGTCCCCTAACTGTAATGAAGCAAGATGACAATCGAGCATCAGATCCTTTGCGTGTTTACTCGGAAACCAACGAATTTCTCGGAATTGCCAGCTGGAAGGCTGGCCTCTTACAGCCGGAACGACTTGTCGCGCCGGCCTCTTATGAATAAGAAAGGTGTTTGATGCGACAACTTCGGAACATAGCCATTATTGCCCACGTGGACCACGGGAAGACCACCCTGGTTGACAAGCTGCTTCAGCAGTCAGGAACCTTCCGCCAGAACCAGTCGGTGGCCGACCGTGTGATGGACTCCAACGACCTCGAGAAAGAGCGCGGCATCACCATTCTTGCCAAGAACTGTGCAGTGGATTATCAGGGCACCCACATTAATATTGTCGACACCCCGGGCCACGCTGACTTCGGAGGAGAGGTTGAGCGTGTGCTCTCCATGGTCGATGGCGTGCTTTTACTTGTCGACGCGGTTGAGGGCCCCATGCCTCAGACCCGTTTTGTTACAAAAAAAGCGCTTGCCCTCGGTCTGAAGCCCATCGTGGTTGTGAACAAAATTGACCGACCTGGCGCTCGGCCCGACTGGGTTGTAAGCCAGACCTTCGATCTCTTCGATCGTCTCGGGGCAAGCGAAGAGCAGCTTGACTTTCCAGTGGTCTACGCCTCAGCGCTTCAGGGCTTTGCCACACTTAACCATCAGGAGACCGGCACCGACCTGAAGCCGCTTTTCGAGATGGTGATCAGCCATGTTCCCGTGCGTGAAGACGATCTAAATGGACCGGCTCGGCTTCAAATCTGTTCGCTTGATTACAACAGCTACGTTGGAAAAATTGGTATTGGTCGACTGGCACGTGGCAGCCTCAAGCCTTTGCAAGAGGTCGTCTTCCAAGACGGCCCCAATGGCAGCCCCAAGAAAGCGAAGATCAATCAGATTCTTAAGTTTCAAGGGCTAGAAAGGGCTCCTGTTGAGAAGGCTGAGGCGGGCGATATCATTCTGATTACGGGCATTGATGAGCTCAACATTGGCACCACGGTTTGCTCACCTGAGTTGATGGAGCCCTTCGAAATGCTGACGGTTGACGAGCCGACACTCACGATGAATTTCATGGTGAATAGCTCACCGCTTGCGGGCCGAGAGGGTAAGTTCGTCACCAGCCGCCAGATTCGCGAGCGTCTTGAGCGCGAGTTAAAAGCTAATGTCGCGCTGCGCGTTGAGTTTGGAAGCGATACCGATAGTTTTGCTGTCTCGGGCCGAGGCGAACTTCACCTCACAATTCTGCTCGAGAACATGCGTCGTGAAGGCTATGAGCTTGCCGTTTCAAGGCCTAAGGTGGTCTACCGGCAAGATGCCAACGGGGACAGGCTTGAGCCCTACGAGACCTTAACCGTGGATGTTGAACAAGAGCACCAGGGCCCGGTCATGGAGAACCTTGGCCTAAGAAAGGGCGACCTGCTTGATATGGTTCCCGATGAAAAAGGCCGTGTTCGGCTTGACTACCGAATTCCAGCAAGGGGCCTGATTGGCTTTCAGGGTGAGTTTCTTACCATGACACGTGGTACGGGCGTGATGAGCCATGTCTTTGACGATTACGGACCTTACCGAGGCGAGCTTGCGGACCGACGTAATGGCGTACTTATCTCACAGGACGATGGCGAGGCCGTGGCCTATGCCTTATGGAAACTTCAGGAACGTGGCCGCATGTTTGTATCGCCAGGCGATAAACTTTACGAGGGCATGATTATTGGTATTCATTCACGTGAGAATGACCTTGTCGTGAATCCAGTGCGAGAGAAGAAGCTCACCAATGTGAGGGCCTCAGGCAAAGATGAGCACATCGATCTTGTCACGCCTATTGAACTAACCTTGGAGAAGGCCGTGGAGTTCATCGCCGATGATGAGCTTGTCGAAATTACTCCAGAGAGTATCCGCCTGCGTAAACGCCATTTGGTTGAGCATGAGCGACGTCGTGCGGCTCGAGAAGCCGCCTAGTGATAAACCGGGCCGAGGCGATTCGTCCTTTTTACGTCATGGAGATCATGGCCAGGGCGCAGCGACGCCCTGCTGAGGCCCCCGAGGTTGTAAGCATGGTTGTTGGAGAGCCCGACTTTCCTACGCCGGCGCCCATCGTCAGAGCCGCGCGTGAGGCCCTTGATGACAACCGTATTCGCTACACCCATGCCCTGGGTCTCGACGAACTTCGCCAGGCCATTGCCCAGGACTACCAAGACCGGGATCAGATCAATCTTCCCGCGCATCGGATAGGGGTCACCGCAGGGGCTTCAGCCGGCTTACTGCTTAGCCTTGCTGCGGTTCTTTCTCCTGGGGATGAGCTCTTAGTGCCCGATCCTGGCTACCCATGCAACCGCCAGTTCGCCCTGGCTGTGGGTGCCATTCCCAAGCGGCTCGCCACCCATGCAGAGCACAACTATCAACCAAGCCTAGAGGCCATTCAACAGGCTTGGGGACCGAAGACACGTGCGGTTCTTATTGCGAGTCCTGCAAACCCCACGGGCGCGATTCTTGAGCTTAAAACCATTCAAGCGATCTCTGAATGGGTTCGTTCAAAGGGTGGTTGGCTGATCATGGATGAGATCTACCTGCGGCTAAGTTTGCAAGAGCCTCTGTATTCTGCGTTAACGGTGAGCAACGACATTATTTCGGTTAACAGCTTTTCAAAGACCTATTCCATGACCGGCTGGCGGCTGGGCTGGGTGGTTATACCCGAGGCACTTGTTGGCGTTATGGAGCGGCTCGCCCAGAACCTTTTCATCTCGCCTCCCTTTCTCTCTCAGAAGGCGGCTATCGCCGCTTTCAGTCCAGATGCGCGGGCGATCGCCGATGGCTATCGCGATCAGTTTCTTAGGCAGTCGAAGGTCTTGTTGCCAGGGCTTGAGGCTCTCGGGTTTCGACTTCCAGTTCAACCTGCCGGTGGCTTCTACGGATTTTTCGATGTCTCGGGACTCACCGATGACAGCTTCCGTTTCTGTGAAGAGCTCTGTGATCAGGCGGGCGTCCTTATGGCGCCGGGCCGTGACTTTACCGAGGACCATGCCCAGTCGATGATACGGGTTTCGTTTCCCAAGTCCGAACCTGTTCTTCAAGAAGGTCTACGCAGAATTCAGGCTTTTTTGGCTAGACGCTCGTGCATCGGGCGGGCGGTTTGAACGCGCTGAGCTAAAAAAGCCTATCGTTTCGGGCGAAAGGCCTTGCAGACCTGATCGTTGGTCTGAATGCAAGGGCCCCCAATAAGATCCACCCCATAGGGTATGGCTGCAAAAACACCCGGGACCTTGAGCTCCCCGGTTGTTGCGTCGCGCAGTCCTTCAAGGGTTTCTTGAATGGCCCGCGGGCGGCCCGGTAGGTTGACGATAAGACTACGACCTCGAATAACGGCAGTCTGGCGTGACAAGATGGCAGTGGGTACAAAGGCAAGTGAGATCTGCCGCATCTGTTCTCCAAAGCCGGGAAGTTCGCGGTCTGCAACATCCAGGGTAGCCTCTGGAGTGATGTCTCGTGGTGCAGGTCCAGTACCGCCGGTGGTAAGTACAAGGCAGCAGCCTTGCTCGTCGCATAGCTCAATAAGTGTCTTGGCAATAAGCGCCCGCTCGTCAGGAATGAGCCGTTCAACCGGCTTCCAGGGTGAACGAATAGCCGTGCCAAGCCATGCCTTTAAAGAGGGCAGGCCCTCGTCCTCGTAAACGCCTTGGCTTGCCCGGTCACTGATGGAGACTAGGCCAATGCGTGCTTCATGGTTTTCAGATTGCATGGTTCTTAAGTTTAACAAGGCGCTACTGCTACTATCAGCGCTATGGCAAATCAACTCTTTCACTATCAATTATCAGACCTTCATGAGCTCAGTCAGAAGGTTGTTCAAATGGCCAGGGAGGCTGGCGCTACGCAGGCCTCTGCAGAGGTTTCGGAGAGCGCAGGCTTATCGGTCACGGTGCGCATGGGTGACATCGATACCCTTGAGCAGACCAGAGACCGAGGCATGTCGGTGACGGTTTACATGGGACATCGCAAGGGGCACGCCTCAAGCTCCGACTTGTCGGATGCGGCACTGAAAGACTCTGTTAGCAAGGCCCTGGACATTGCAAGGTACACAGCTGAAGACGAATGTGCTGGGCTTCCAGACCCCGATCAGCTGGCCAAAGGGCCCCACCGTGACCTTAAATTGTTTCACCCTTGGGCCATTACCGCTCCCAAGGCAGTCAAGCTTGCGCTCGAGGCCGAGGCGGCTGCTCGTGCTGTGAGCCCAGTTATTAAAAACTCCGACGGTGCATCGGTCTCGGCGAGTCATGGTCAGTTTTCCATGGCCAACAGTCATGGCTTTGTAGGAGGCTACGCTTACAGTCGGCATGGCATTTCCGTTTCCCCTATTGCCCAAAAAGGCGAGGTGATGCAGCGTGACGACTGGTACTCCAGTAGCCGTCGGTCCAAGGACCTTGCTGCGCCGAAGCGTATTGGCCAGTACGCGGCAAGGCGCGCGCTGGCAAGGCTCGGCGCAAGGCAGATTTCAACGCAGTCGGTTCCGGTTATCTTCGAGGCACCTCTTGCCATAGGTCTTCTTGGGAGCCTAGTTCATGCACTCTCGGGTTCGGCGCTTTATCGCAAGGCAAGTTTTTTGGTCGATAGCCTAGGTCGCCAGGTGCTTCCCAAAGGCTTTAGCCTGCTTGAAGATCCCTATCAGCTTGCAGGCAACGGCAGCTCCCCATTTGATGATGAGGGAGTTCGCGTACGGGCTCGTAAGGTTATTGATGCGGGTAAGGTGCAAGGCTATTTTCTCTCGAGCTACACCGCACGTAAGCTGGGTATGCAACCCACCGGTAATGCGGGTGGCTCTCACAATCTGGTTCTAAAAACCGAAACCCCTTCTTTGCTTGTGAAGGGTGGGCTTTCTGCCCTGGTGCGCAAGATGCAAAAGGGCTTGCTAGTAACCGAGGTGATGGGTCAGGGTGTCAATCCACTAACAGGGGATTATTCTCGGGGGGCTTTTGGCTACTGGGTTGAGAATGGTGAAATTCAGTACCCTGTGGAAGAGATCACCATTGCGGGCAACTTACTTGAGATGTTCTCCGGTATTGAGGCCATGGGCGACGATCTTTATTGTCGAGGTGCAAAGACCTCGGGGTCGCTATTGATTAATCGAATGATGATTGCGGGCTGCTAGGGTTCTTTCGGTCAGACCGTAAAACCCTTGTGGCTTTAAGAACGACCGCCGTCTGGCGAACCCTGCGAAGTACGTCGGCCAGATGCTGACGCGACCGTACCTCCAGTGAGAGTTTAAGCACGGCAAAGCCACCCCCGTGGGGTTCAATGGAGAGATCGTTAATGTTGGCCTCGCAGGCCGATATGGCTGCTGCCACCTTGGCAAGCACCCCAGGGGAGTCTTTGGCCTCAATGTGCAATTGGGTCTGGAAGGTTCTGTAAAGTGGGTCACCCCAGATAATGTTGGCCCAGCGCAAGGGATCTTTAGGCCTTTGCCGACGCGCAAAGCCGCAGCTGTTTCGATGAACCAAAAGTCCAGCGCCCCCGCGCATATGGCCGCAGGCGTTATCCCCGGCAATGGGGAAGCAGCAGCTTGCATACTGAACCGCTGTGCCTTCCGATCCATTGACAGTGATGCCTGAGCTCTGAGGCTGTGTCAGGTGTTCCATCGAGACCATGAGTGCCTGGGCAGCGCCGGGCAGAAGCTTTGCCCGCCGCTCGGAACGGGAGGAGGTTCCGTCCTCAGGCGGTTCGTCCTCCACCAGGCCAAAGAGCCGTCGGGCCGCCACATTCGCAAGTAGGTGACCCAGACCAATGGACTCCAACAACTCCTCTTGGTCATTGGCAGGAATCTCGTGGAAGAATGCGGACCAGTTCAGGCGCGGATCGTCGAGGCCCTGCCCACCAATTTCCTTCAAGGCTGCATCCAGCAGTCGTCGACCGAAGGCAATGGAGCGCTCGCGCGTGCTGGTCTTCAGATGATGTCGAATCTGTGCCCGCGCTCGGGCTGTTTTCACGAAGCCAAGCCAGCCGGGATGTGGTGTCGCCGAGGGCTGAGTGATAACACGAACCATATCGCCATTACGAAGCTCGGTGTCCAGTGGCTTTACGTCATTGTTAATCAGAACCCCTGTGCAGCGGTTACCGACATCGGAGTGCACCATGTAGGCGAAATCCACCGGTGTTGAGCCCTTAGGCAGTTCCCGTATCTCGCCCTTGGGCGTGAAGACGTAAATCACATCCGGGAAGAGGTCGATTTTAATATGATCGAGAAACTCTTTGGGGTCGCGAGACTGCACGCTAAGCAGCGACTGCATCCATTCGTGAGCCTTGCGCTGCAAGGGTGTGACACCCGTGGCGTGCTCTTTGTAAAGCCAGTGGGCAGCAACGCCGGCCTCGGCGACGTGATGCATGTCATGGGTACGAATCTGAAACTCAAGCGGTGTTCCAAGATCGCTTAGGACGACGGTATGAAGGGACTGATAGCCGTTGGACTTGGGCAGTGCGATGTAGTCTTTGAATCGGCCGGGAGCAGGCTTGAACAAAGCGTGCATAGCACCAAGCGCGAGGTAGCACTCGGGTATGGTGTTGACATGAATACGAAAGCCGTAAAGATCCAAGACCTCTGCAAAGCTTAGACGCTTTTCTTGCATCTTTCGATAGATCGAAAATAGGCTTTTCTCGCGGCCGCTGATTTCGGCCTGAAGCCCAAACTTTGGAAGCTGCTCGCGAACAAGGTTCTCAAGCCGGCCCACCATTTCGCGGCGGTTACCCCTGGCCGCGCTAAGGGCCTTGCGTAGTACACGCGAGCGAATGGGGTAGAGGCTCTCAAAGCAAAGGTCTTCGAACTCACGAAAAATTTCGTTGAGTCCGAGTCGATGGGCAATGGGTGCGTAGATATCCAGCGTTTCTTGGGCAATTCGACGTCGCTTGGCTGCCGAGGTCGCCTCTAGGGTGCGCATGTTGTGAAGGCGGTCGGCAAGCTTAATAAGAATGACGCGAACGTCGTCTGCCATCGAGAGCAGCATCTTCCGAAAGTTCTCGGCCTGCGCTTCTTCTCGGTTTTTAAAGCTGACCTGGTCAAGCTTCGTGAGCCCATCGACCAGCATCGCCACTGTGGAGCCAAACTTTTGTTGAATATCGCTTGACTCGATGCCGCAGTCTTCCACGGTGTCGTGCAATAGAGCCGCCATCAGCGCATCCACATCAAGCTGCCAGCCACAACAAATTTCAGCTACGGCCAGAGGATGGGAGATGTAAGGGTCCCCCGACTGGCGGGACTGGCCAAGGTGAGCGGCATCGCTGAATCGAAAAGACTCAACGAGTCGGCTCTTCTCGGGCTCGCTTAAATAAGAGGCTTTCTCAAGCAGAGGCCCAACCGAGATAACCTGCACACTCGGTTCTGGAGAAGGAAGGCCTTTGGCCATAGCCGCCTCATGGACCTAAAAAGGAATTGCGCGGTTAGGTGCGCCTTAGATAGGCACCTTGCGCAGCATTTCGCGGCCAATGTGGCCGGAGGCAATTTCTCGCAAGGCGACAACCGTGGGTTTGTCGCGAGCGTCGACCTTGGGCGTTGCGCCTTGGGCTAGCTGGCGAGCCCGGTAGGTTGCAGCAAGGGTAAGCTCAAAGCGATTTTCAATCCGATCGAGGCAGTCTTCAACGGTGATTCGAGCCATAAAAAGCACCTTTATGCTGGGGTGGAAACGATTTGGGTGACGAGCTGACTTAGGTCCCGAAGGGCGGCTGCAAACTCTTGATTCATAATAACATAATCGAATTCATCGGCATGGGTGAGCTCCTCCGCGGCCGCCCTCACGCGTTCCTCGATGACCTCGGTCGTGTCCTTGCCTCGATCAATCAACCGCTGCCGCAAAACCTCAATGGTTGGAGGCCGGATAAAAATCGAGACCACCTGTTCGCTAGGAAACTGAGCCCTTATCTGTTGGGCCCCCTGCCAGTCAATTTCCAAGAGAACAAAGCCGCCTTGGCGCAGCTGGTTCTCAATCCAGTCGCGTGAAGTGCCGTAATAATTTCCATGCACGAGGGCCCATTCAAGAAAGGCTCCTTCGTCAATACGTTTTTTAAAGGCGTCCCTCTCGCAAAAGAAATAGTCCTTGCCGTGTTCTTCACCAGGACGGGGAGGGCGGGTTGTGGTTGAGACCGAAAGCTGAAGCTTCGCACCATGCGTCTTAAGCAGCGCTGCGATCAGGCTTGTTTTGCCTGCTCCGGAGGGCGCTGAAATAACGATGAGTCGTCCTTTCGACGAGGTCCCCGACTTCATTGAATGTTCTGCACCTGTTCTTTAATCTGCTCGATGAGAAGCTTCATCTCAAGGCTGATCTCAGTGAGCTCAATTTGAATGGACTTTGCCCCGAGGGTATTGGCCTCGCGATGCAGCTCTTGGCATAGGAAGTCAAAGCGTTTGCCTTTGGGCTCTGTGCCCTGGCTTTTGAGTAGGAGTTGAAGTTTCTCAAGGTGCGCTTGAAGGCGGTCGAGCTCCTCGGCAATGTCGGCTCGGCCGGCGGCAAGGTGGGCCTCTTGACGTATTCGTTCTTCAATGAGGTTCGCGCCTTCCTCTGAAACAGCCGATGCTTGGCCTGCCATTGCGTCAAAAGCCTCTTGAACACGTTGTCGAATCTTCTCGCGCTGCTGAGTCAAGGCCAGAGGCAAAGCCTGCCTTGCACGCTGCACCAGGCGATCAAGCTCCCGCCCACGCTGCTCAATTACCTGGGCAAGCTGCTGCCCCTCTTGGCTGCGACTGCCCACAAAAGTGTCGAGCGCGGTGTTGAAGCATTCTCGCACCTCCATCTCAAGTGACTCCGGATCGCTCGCGTCCCGTGCGTTCAGACCCGGAAGACTCAACAGCTCGGCGATTGTCATGGGCCGCCATTGGCCTGGGTATTCTTCTTCAAGGGTCTTCGAGAGCGCCATAACGGCCTTGAGTCGGTCCTTGTCAATGAGGCTGGTGTCAGACTGGCTGTTAGGAGCACGCAGCAGACTAATTCGAAGTTCGCATTTGCCTCGGGGCGACAAGCTTGCAAGCCGCTCTCGAAAAAAGGGCTCGAGCCCTCGAAGGTCATCGGGGATGCGAAGGCTAAGTTCAAAAAAGCGGTTATTCACCGAACGAATCTCGGTAGTGATAATGCCGTGTGGCGTTTCTCGGCGGGCGATCCCGTAGCCGGTCATACTTAGAATAGACATAACCCCGTATTCTACGGATCTACGATCTCAGGGATTTTTTGCGGGGCTTGGAGAAGCTTCTTTTTTATTAGAGAGAATGTATGAGTGATTTGAAGTCGCGTCATGACGGACGCCAGCCCAACCAATTGCGTCCTGTAAGCCTTCAGCGCCGATTTACTCGATACGCCGAGGGGTCCGTCCTTGTCTGCTTTGGGCATACCCAGGTTCTTTGCAATGCAAGTATTGAGATTAAGGTACCAGGCTTTCTTAGGGGCTCGGGCAAGGGCTGGGTGACCTCCGAATATGGAATGCTCCCAAGGTCCACTCACACGCGCTCCGACCGTGAGGCCGCCAAAGGTAAGCAGTCTGGGCGAACCATGGAAATTCAACGCCTCATTGGCCGCTGTCTAAGGGCCGCTGTCGACCTAAGCCTGTTAGGCGAGCGCACCATTACGGTGGATTGCGATGTGATTCAGGCCGATGGAGGAACTCGGACTGCGAGCGTAACGGGGGCAAGCCTTGCGGTTTTTGATGCCATTCGAAGTGCTGCGGCCTCCAGTGACCTTCCTGACTCCGATCGGGTAGGTCTTGAAAAAGCCTTTAGAGAGTCCGTTGCCGCAATATCCGTTGGACTTTACGAGGGGCGGGCGCTTCTTGACCTGAACTATGAAGAGGACTCGGGCTGCGAGGCGGACATGAACCTTGCCATGCTTGCGAGCGGCGGCTTTGTCGAGCTGCAGGCCACTGCCGAGGGCCGAGCATTTCATCGCGAAGAGCTTGACCAATGCATTGGGCTCGCCCACGACGGCATGGTGCAGCTCCATGCGCTTCAGGCCCAACTGATGGCGGATCCCGATCGGCCTGAGGCCCGTCTAGGTTAAATAACGAGGGCCCTTATGTTGGCCGGCGAGTGGAGGGTCTGATGCAGGTCGTTTTGGCAAGTTCAAACAAGGGGAAGCTTGAGGAGCTTAACGGCCTATTAGGCGGGCTTGGGCTCACACTTACTGCGCAGTCCGAGTTTGGGGTCCGACCCTGTGAGGAGCCCTTTGGAACCTTTTTAGAAAACGCGCTGGCCAAGGCTCGGCATGCAAGCGCAAGCACGGGGCTTGCAGCCCTTGCCGATGATTCGGGCCTGATTGTTGATGAGCTCTCCGGCTGGGCGGGGGTTCGGTCAGCTCGGCTCTATGAAGACTGGCTCGATCGGCAGGCGTCGCTTATTGAGGTGGACATTCCAGTAGACCGGGAGGATTCGCTGCATTTCCATACGCGTTATCAGCAAGGACAGATAAGCATGGAGCAGGCAAACCTTTTTTGCCTTATTCACCTTTTGGGTCAGCAACGGCGTATGTCAGGTCTCGATTCGTCACACCCTGTGACCGCGCGGTTTGTTTGTGTTTTCGCCTTTGTGCGCGCGGTTGACGACCCTTTACCCCTCATTGGGCAGGGTCAGTGGCTGGGGGAAGTTCTTTTTGAGCCACGGGGTCAGCATGGTCATGGCTACGACCCAATCTTCTTTGACCCAGTGCGCAAACGCACAGCCGCTGAACTTAGCCTGGAGGAAAAAAACAAATGCAGTCATCGGGCGCGAGCAGCACGAGCCTTTTGCGAGGCCTTTCAGACTTAAGCCTCTACGTTCACCTTCCCTGGTGTATTCGGAAATGTCCCTACTGCGACTTTAATTCGCACGAGATCAAGGGGGAGGTTCCGCATGAGGTCTACCTTGATGCCCTGACTCGTGATCTTCAGGCGAGTCTTCCTCAGGTCTGGGGGCGTACCGTGCGAACAGTATTCATAGGCGGGGGCACACCCAATGTTTTTGGGCCGCAGGCCATCGACCGGCTATTGACCACTTTGCGTGGCCTGCTGCGTCTGTCTGCTGACTGCGAGATCACCATGGAGGCCAATCCGGGTGCAGGCCGTTTCGCTCAGGAGGCGAGGGACTGGCAGGGTTATCGGCAGGCGGGGGTCACGCGCCTTTCCCTTGGGGTTCAGTCGTTTGACGAGCAAAGCCTAAAGGCTATAGGCCGAGTACACGATGCCAACGATAGCTTTGAGGCCACTCAGGATGCGTCAAAGGTCTTTGACCGGCTCAACATTGACCTAATGTACGGACTTCCAGGGCAGTCGCTAGAGATGGCCATGCGTGACCTTGAAACGGCTTTGTCGTTTGGCCTTGGCCATCTCTCGCTTTATCAGCTTACGCTTGAGCCCAACACGCTCTTTGCCTCACGCCCGCCGGTATTGCCTGCGGACGAGGTGTTAGAGGATATGCACGACCATTTGCTCTCCCGTCTCGAGATGTCTGAGCTTGATCGCTACGAGGTCTCGGCCTTTGCACGAGAGGGGCATGTCTGCCTGCACAATACGAACTACTGGCGCTTTGGTGATTATCTGGGTATTGGGGCGGGGGCTCACAGCAAACTAAGCCTGCCAGATCTTGGCGTCATTCGGCAGACCTGCACGCGGCACCCGGGGGATTACCTGAAGGCGGTTATTGCTGCAGACGGTTCGCATCGAAGGCAGGAGGCTGTTCCCTACGACCGGCTGGGTTTTGAGTTCATGCTTAATACCATGCGCCTTGTTCATGGGGTGGAGTTCGATTTGTTTGAGCGGGCCACGGGGCTTTCACCCCAGCAAATTACGGGGGGGCTCTTAGAAGCTCAGAGGCGGGGGCTCATGGACTGCAGTCAGGGGCGTTGGGCACCAACGCGTCTTGGACTGGACTTTCTCAACGAACTTCAGATTCTCTTTCTGCCCCAATAAGGTGCGTATGATATAGGTTGGTGCATTAATGCATTAATTAGGTGCGTTTCTGCATCTCTAATTTTCTAAAACATTGATAAATAAAAGGTTTTTGGATCGGCACGGAACCTGCAATAAGTGCACTGTTCAGGTATTTTTCGAAGTCAAAAGGCATTGGATTTTTACTAATTTTTAAAAAAGGAGCCACATTCAATGGCGAGTGCAAAAGATGTAATCAAGATGATTGCCGACAACGAAGTGAAGTTTGTCGATTTCCGTTTCACCGATACCCGTGGCAAAGAGCAGCACGTTTCTGTTCCTGCCGCCATGGTGGACGACGATAAGTTTGAGGCCGGTCATGCCTTTGACGGCTCCTCCATTGCAGGTTGGAAGGGTATTGAAGCCTCCGACATGCTGCTCATGCCCGACCCCGACACGGCAGTTCTCGATCCCTTTCGCGAAGAGTCGACGCTTAACATTACCTGCGACGTGATCGAGCCTTCCGACGGTAAAGGCTACGAGCTCGACCCACGTTCCTTGGCTAAGCGCGCTGAAGCCTTTCTTAAGGCCTCGGGTGTTGGCGACACGGTTTTCTTTGGTCCTGAGCCCGAGTTTTTTATCTTTGATGGCGTGACCTGGACCTGTGACATGTCCGGCTCGAGCGTGAAGGTTAAGACGGAAGAGGGTAGCTGGTCCACCGGTATCGATTACGAGGGTGGCAACCTTGGCCATCGTCCTGCGGTAAAAGGCGGCTACTTCCCCGTGCCTCCTGTTGATTCCCTACAAGATATTCGCTCCGAGATGTGCCTCATTCTTGAGCAGATGGGCGTACCGGTTGAGGTGCACCATCACGAGGTGGCGGGTGCAGGCCAGTGCGAAATTGGTACGAAGTTCAGCACGCTGACACAAAGGGCCGACTGGAATCAGATTCTCAAATACGTGGTCATGAACGTAGCAGCTAGCTATGGCAAGACAGCAACCTTCATGCCCAAGCCTGTTGTTGGCGACAACGGCTCGGGCATGCACTGCCACCAATCCGTCTGGAAGGACGGACAAAACCTTTTTGCAGGTAACGGCTATGCCGGGCTTTCCGACTTTGCTCTTTATTACATTGGCGGAATTATTAAGCACGCTCGTGCGCTTAATGCCATTACGAACCCCGGT
>JAURCW010000055.1 GCA_030828265.1 Burkholderiales bacterium
ACGACGCCATCGAGGTGGATGTTGACTGCCTTTCGGATGGCAAGCGGGTCTTCATTGGCGGTGTCATGGAACACATCGAGCAGGCGGGTGTGCATTCGGGCGATTCCGCCTGCAGCCTTCCTCCCTATTCGCTCTCGGCCGAGATGGTTTCTGAGCTCAAACGTCAGACCGAGGTGATGAGTCGCGCGCTCAATGTCATTGGCCTAATGAATGTGCAGTTTGCCATTCAGGGTTCAATGGTCTTTGTGCTTGAAGTCAATCCTCGTGCCTCGCGGACGGTGCCCTTTGTCTCCAAGGCCACAGGCTTGCCTTTGGCAAAAATTGCCGCGCGCGCCATGCTTGGCCGAAGCCTCGACGACCAAGGCCTTGGTGCTGAGGTGACCCCTGGCTACTACAGCGTTAAGGAAGCTGTCTTTCCCTTTGTGAAGTTCCCAGGTGTTGACACCATCCTCGGGCCCGAAATGAAATCCACGGGCGAGGTCATGGGGGTTGGCCGAAGTTTTGCCGAGGCCTTTGTAAAGTCGCAGCTTGGTGCGGGTATTCGTCTGCCTGAGGCAGTTGCTTCTGCCTCAGGCCTTGCGCCTGCTGCCTTCATCAGCATCAAAAACGCCGATAAATCCGGTATTGGCGATCTGGCGCGTAAGCTCAACACCCTTGGCTTTCGGCTTATCGCAACCCGCGGTACTGCCGCTGCCATTGCCGAGCTTGGCATCGCGGTTTCGGTGGTGAACAAGGTCGCCGAGGGCCGACCCCATGTGGTCGACCTCATTAAAAATGGCGAGGTTGCCTTCATCATTAACACGGTGGAAGAAAAGCGCTCGGCCATGGCCGACTCGCGCTCCATTCGCACCACGGGCCTTTCGCAGCGTATTACCACTTACACCACGCTTGCCGGCGCGCGTGCAGCGGTTGACGGTATGCTTGCTATGACGCAGGCAAGACTCCAGGTCTACGACCTTCAGTCTTTGCACGCCGAGCTGGCCTAGGCCGGGCTCCTCTACAGAAAGATATGCAATGACGATTACCCCACTCACCGTGCATGGCGCCGGGCTTTTACGCGCCGAGCTCCACCGCCTCAAGCACGAGGAACGCCCCTCGGTTGTCAATGCCATTGCCGAGGCTCGCGCCCAGGGCGATCTCTCTGAAAACGCCGAGTACGACGCCGCTAAAGAGCGCCAGGGTTTTATCGAGGGCCGTATTGCCGAGCTCGAGTCCAAGCTTGCCACGGCCCAAATCATCGACCCCAAAGATCTCGAGCAGGACGGCCGTGTGGTTTTTGGCACCTCGGTTCAGTTGCTCGATCTCGAGTCCGACCAAGAAAGCGTCTATCAAGTTGTTGGCGAAGACGAGGCCGACCTTAAGTTGGGAAAGATCTCTATTTCAAGCCCTATCGCGCGGGCGCTTATTGGCAAGTCGGCAGGCGATGTGGTCAGTGTTCAGACCCCGGGCGGCGCCCGCGAGGTCGAAATCCTCGAGGTTCGCTACGGGTAAGAACAAGACCAATCGGGCCTGGGTTCAGCGACATGTCACCGATCCTTATGTTCGCCAGGCCCAGCAAAAGGGCTACCGGTCGCGGGCAGCCTTTAAGCTTTTAGAAATCGACCAAAAAGACCGGCTTCTGAAATCCGGTCAATACATTATCGATCTGGGGTCGGCACCCGGAAGCTGGTCGCAGGTGCTTCGTGAGCGTGTTGGTGGTCAGGCCTCCCGAATTCTGGCCATCGACCTTCTGCCCATGGACCCCGTCGCAGGCGTTGATTTCTTGCAAGGCGACTTTCGCGAGCCCGATGTTCTGGCCCAGATCGACCAATGGCTCGATGGCCGCAGGGTTGACCTTGTTTTATCGGATATGGCCCCCAACTTAAGCGGTGTAGGAGTGGCCGATGCCGCTCGAGTGATGCATTTAGGCGAGCTTGCCCTCGAGTTCGCAGCCCAGCAGCTCAAGCCCAACGGGGCTTTGCTGGTCAAGACCTTTCAGGGCAGTGGGTTTAGTCAGCTGGTGGAGGCCTTCAAAAAGGTCTTTCTGCGGGTCCATCAGCGCAAGCCTGGCGCCTCTCGGGCAGAATCATCGGAAGTTTTTCTCTTAGGACGGGATTTAAAAAATCAATCGAAAACGGATGAAACCAAAGACTAAGCCGGGTATCCTATGTTTTTGGGTCTTTCCCAAGGAGCATCGCAGTGAATAATGTGTTTTCCAAAGTGGCCATATGGATGGTCATTGCCCTGGTCCTCTTTTCGGTTTTCCGCCAGTTTGATGGCGGCCAGCAGCGAGGCCTTGAAATCTCCTACTCCCAGTTTATGGAAGAGGCACGTCAAGGGCGCATTCGCTCGGCTGTGATCGACAATCAAACGGTTCGTGCGGTGACCACCGACGAGCGTCCTATTGTGGTGAACACACCGCAAGACCTCTGGATGGTCTCCGACCTCATGAAATACGGCGTTGCTGTGTCGGCGAAGGCGGCCGAGCAGCCTTCACTGCTCATGAGCATTTTTGTCTCCTGGTTCCCCATGCTGCTTCTAATCGCGGTCTGGGTCTTTTTTATGCGTCAAATGCAGGGCGGTGGTCGTGGCGGTGCTTTTTCCTTCGGCAAAAGCAAGGCCCGCATGCTCGATGAAAACAACAACACCATCACCTTTGCCGATGTAGCCGGCTGCGACGAGGCTAAAGAAGAAGTGCATGAGCTTGTGGAGTTCTTGCGCGACCCCTCCAAGTTTCAAAAGCTTGGCGGCCGTATTCCGCGCGGTGTCCTTATGGTGGGCTCCCCAGGAACGGGTAAAACGCTTCTGGCCAAGGCCATTGCCGGTGAGGCCAAGGTACCCTTCTTCTCCATCTCCGGCTCCGACTTTGTCGAAATGTTCGTGGGTGTGGGTGCGGCCCGTGTGCGCGACATGTTTGAAAATGCCAAGAAGCATGCGCCCTGCATCATCTTCATCGACGAAATCGATGCCGTCGGTCGGCAGCGCGGCGCAGGCCTTGGGGGCGGTAATGACGAGCGGGAGCAAACCCTTAATCAGATGCTCGTTGAAATGGACGGCTTTGAAACCAATCAGGGCATCATCGTTATTGCGGCAACCAACCGCCCCGACGTGCTGGACCCTGCGCTTCTGCGCCCGGGCCGTTTCGACCGTCAGGTGGTTGTGCCTCTGCCGGACATTCGTGGCCGTGAGCAAATTCTTAGTGTCCACATGCGTAAGGTTCCCATGGCGCCCGATGTCAAGGCCGATATCCTTGCCCGCGGCACCCCAGGCATGTCCGGTGCCGATCTCGCCAACCTCGTGAACGAGGCGGCACTTTTTGCTGCACGTCGTAACGGCCGGCTTGTTGAAATGGACGATTTCGAGAAGGCCAAAGATAAAATCCTCATGGGTGCTGAGCGCCGCTCGGTGGTCATGCCTGAAGAAGAGCGCAAAAACACGGCTTACCATGAGTCGGGCCATGCACTTGTAGCGCGCCTCATGCCCAAGACCGACCCTGTGCACAAGGTCACCATCATTCCTCGCGGCCGAGCACTGGGCGTCACCATGCAACTGCCCGAGGGCGACCGCTACAGCATGGACAAAGAGCGCATGCTTAGCACCATCGCCGTCTTGTTTGGCGGCCGAATTGCCGAAGAGGTCTTCATGGACCAGATGACAACGGGTGCTTCGAACGACTTCGAGCGTGCAACGGCCATGGCCCGTGACATGGTCACACGCTACGGCATGAGCGAGGCGCTTGGACCCATGGTCTACGCTGAAAACGAGGGTGAAGTCTTCTTGGGCAGGTCTATTACCAAGACCACGCATGTGTCCGAGTCCACCATGCAAAAGGTGGACGGCGAGATTCGTCGCATCATCGACGAGCAGTACGCCGTGGCCCGCAAGCTCATTGAAGACAATAAAGACAAGATGCATGCCATGGCCAAGGCCTTGCTTGAATGGGAAACCATCGATGCCGATCAAATCGACGACATCATGCAAGGCCGTGACCCACGTCCACCCAAGCAGTCTGGCACTGGCGGTGGCGGTGGTAATGCACCGTCTGGCTCGGGAGGCCCTGCTGTGGCCACCGACGGGGCTGCTGCTCCCGCCTAAGGTTTGGGCTTGCAGGCAGCTTCGATGTTTGCTGAAAAAAGCCAGGTCCCCGACCTGGCTTTTTTTCTTTGTGGTCGCTACCGGCTTGCGCTTGATCGGCCCTTGGTGATGGGCGTTTTAAACATCACACCGGACTCTTTTTCAGATGGGGGGCAACACATAAGCCCTTCGGCAGCCCTGGATGCGGCCCAGCTCATGAAAGAGCAGGGCGTTGATATTCTGGATGTTGGCGCCGAAAGCACCCGGCCCGGGGCCAGCCCAGTGTCGGAAAGTGAGGAACTAAGAAGGCTCCTACCAGTACTTGAGAGGCTGCAGATACTTGGCCTTCCCATTTCACTTGACAGTCGTCGGGCCCGGGTGGTCCGTCAGGCGCTTGATCTGGGCATTGACCTTATTAACGATGTCACCGGATTTCGGGACCCCGCCATGCAGGCCTTGTTGCAACTGCCTCAGGCGAAGCATTGTGGGGTCTGCATCATGCACATGAAGGGCGAGCCCCAGACCATGCAGGCCAACCCCCATTACGACGATGTCGTGGCCGAGGTCTTTGGTTTTCTTAATCAGCAGGCGGCTCAGCTCAAAGCCCAGGGTATTGGGTTCGAGCGTATCTTGCTCGACCCGGGTTTTGGCTTTGGCAAGACACTGCACCACAACCTGGCACTGCTTCAGGCCCTGGCCGAACTTAAAGGGCATGGCCACCTGCTTGCCGGCCTATCGCGCAAGCGAATGATTGGCGAGCTTACGGGTCACAAGGGTCCGCCGACTGAGCGTCTTGGTGGAAGCCTCGCTGCTGCTCTCTATGCGGCCTTCCATCAGGGCGCGACAGTGGTCCGGGTACACGATGTTCAAGCCACGGTTCAGGCCTTTAAGGTCTGGGCTGCGCTCGGCATGAGGCCGTCGGCAGAGTCTTAGTCAGGAGCAGGGCCTAACCCTCGGCCGGCTACAATAGGGCCAACCATGACACGACATTATTTTGGAACCGACGGCATTCGCGGTCGGGTAGGTGAGCCACCCATCACCCCCGATTTCGTCCTAAGGCTTGGCATGGCAGCAGGCCGCATTCTGGGCCAGCACCACGAGGAACCCGCGGTTCTCATTGGTAAGGACACTCGCATTTCCGGCTACATGCTCGAGGCCGCTCTTGAAGCAGGCTTTGCAAGCGCGGGGGTGGATGTAGTGCTTGCCGGGCCCATGCCCACGCCTGCCATTGCCTACCTCACCCGCACCCTTCGGCTTTCTGCCGGGGTCGTTATTAGTGCCTCCCATAACCTGTTTGAAGACAACGGTATTAAGTTCTTTGATGGTCAGGGCGAAAAACTGCCTGACGCCATGGAACTTGAAATTGAGCAGGCTCTTGACCGGCCGCTGGTCTGTGCCGATGCACAGATGCTTGGCAAGGCCCGTCGTCTGCCCGACGCTGCGGGCCGTTACATTGAGTTCTGCAAAGGCAGTTTCTCGTCCAAGCTTTCTTTGCGCGGGCTTCGGCTGGTGGTCGATGCAGCGCATGGCGCGGCCTACCATGTGGCGGCCGATGTCTTTCACGAGCTCGGCGCAGAAGTCATTCGCATGGGCCACGAGCCCGATGGCTTCAACATTAACCAGAACCTTGGTGCGGCAAGCCCCGAGGCCATGGCACGCAAAGTTGTCGAAGCTCGAGCTGACTATGGCATTGCCCTTGACGGCGATGGCGACCGGGTGGCCATCGCCGACTCCAAAGGCAGGCTTTATAACGGAGACGAGCTTCTCTATGCACTGGTGAAGTCAAGGGTTCGTCACAAAGGCCGTGCTCATGTGCAGGGCGTGGTGGGCACGCTGATGTCAAACCTTGCCCTTGAAAAAAAGGTGGAGAGCCTGGGCCTTGAGTTTCGTCGCGCTAAAGTGGGCGACCGGTATGTTCTCGAGATGCTTAAGGAAACAGGCTGGGAGCTTGGTGGGGAGTCGTCTGGCCATATTCTTTGCCTCGATAAGCACACTACGGGCGATGGCATCGTAAGCGCCTTACAGGTTCTGTCGGCCCTGGTCTGGTCCGAGCAAAGCCTCGACGACTACCTAAGTGACCTTCAGCTCTATCCTCAGGTCATGATCAACAAGCCTATCTCGCCCGATGTCAATTGGCGGGAGCACCCGGAGTTTCAAAAGGTCTATGCCCAGGCTGCAAAGGCACTGCAGGGTGAGGGCCGTCTTCTTATTCGCCCCTCGGGCACCGAGCCTGTTCTGCGAATTATGGTGGAGTCTCCCGATAAGGCCCAGGCCACCACCTGGGCGCAGCAGCTCGCACAGGCCTTAGGCAGCTAGCTCTGTAACAAAAACGTCATAGAACAGGGTCAGACTCACTATTTGACTGTTCTAGAAACATTGAGCCTAGACACTTCGATTTTAAGGAAGCCACGATGCGTGTTGGAATTAATGGAATGGGCCGCATTGGCCGCCTTGCATTACGAGCCGCCATGGGTGCTGTCGATCGACCCCACGACGACCCCCGCCAGGCCAACCGGCTTGAGGTTGTTCATCTCAATGAGTTAAAGGGTGGGGCTGCGGCCACCGCTCATCTTCTTGCCTTTGACAGCGTTCAGGGGCGATGGCGCGCCAACATTTCCGCCAACGAGGCGGGCGATGCGATTCGTATTAACGAGTCAAGCCTTGGTTTTAGTTCACATGCCGCCCCCAGCGATATCCCCTGGGGGGATCTTGGCGTCGACCTTGTGCTTGAGTGCACAGGCAAGTTTTTAACGCCCGAGACCTTGCAGGGCCATTTCGACCGTGGTGCAAAGCGCGTCGTTGTCTCTGCCCCTGTGAAGCAAGGCAATGTGCTGAATGTGGTGGTGGGTGTGAACGAGCATCTTTATGACCCAGCCAAAGATCAAATTGTTACGGCCGCCTCGTGCACAACCAACTGCCTTGCACCCGTTGTGAAGGTGGTTCACGAGAACCTGGGCATTCGCCATGGCCAGATCACCACCATTCACAACCCTACGAACACCAACCTGGTGGTCGATGCACCGCACAAAGACCTGCGCAGGGCGCGCAGTGCCATGGTTAGCCTTGCGCCCACTACCACGGGCAGTGCCACCGCCATTGCGCTGATCTACCCGGAGCTCAAAGGTAAGCTCAATGGCCATGCCGTACGCGCCCCCAACTTAAATGCCTCACTCACCGACTGTGTCTTTGAGCTTCAACGCGAAACCACGGTAGATGAGGTGAATGGCTTTTTTCAGACGGCAGCAGCAGGTCCCATGGCCGGTGTACTGGGTTACGAGACCCTGCCTTTAGTAAGTGCCGATTACGCGCGTGACACCCGTAGCAGCATTGTCGATGCGCCGTCCACCATGGTGACCGACGGTACGCTTCTAAAGATTTATGCCTGGTACGACAACGAGCTTGGCTATTCCTGCCGCATGGTGGACCTCGCCTGTTACATGCACAAGCAAGGGCTGTAGTCTTTGCAGCCCGAGTCTACGTCCGAGCCTTCACCGCCTGGCCTCAAGCAATACCTTATCGTTACAGCCTCTTACTGGGGCTTCACGCTCACCGACGGCGCCTTGCGCATGTTGGTGCTGTTGCATTTCTTCAAGCTTGGCTACAGCCCATTCACCCTTGCGCTGCTCTTTCTTCTGTACGAGGCTGCAGGCATTGCCGCCAATTTAATTGGTGGCTGGCTGGCCACCCGGTTTGGCATTGCCCGCATGCTCATGGTGGGGCTGGTCACTCAAATTTCTGGGTTTCTTTTGCTCTCAGCGGTCTCGCCCGACTGGTCGGCGGCCTTGTCAGTCGCCTGGGTGGTCATGGCTCAGGGGGTCTGTGGAGTTGCCAAAGACCTCACCAAAACCGCAAGCAAGTCGGCCATTAAGCTCACCGCAGGTGGTGCCTCCGGACGTCTCTTTAAGTGGGTGGCCTGGTTTACAG
>JAURCW010000098.1 GCA_030828265.1 Burkholderiales bacterium
GATCGCCAGCCACGCAGGGTTCTTAGGGGGGTCTTAAGTTCCGTGCTTAGGCCCTTGCGTTTGACGCTCATCCGAGCTTCTGGTCCAATTCACATGCCTCTTAAAGGGAGTAGCTGACATTGCCCGACTTGGTCGGGCTTTGCTGATCTGTCGTCAATACGTTTTCGTGGACTTGGCAGGCCACGAAATCCGGCAGTTCAGACCAAGATCGTTCTAAGCAACGTGCGTCTTGGGCGGCAAGACTGACGAGGATCCTTCTACGTTGCTTAGGGCTTGCCAGCCCTGGGATAAAGGCTCCAATGTCATGGTCTCAATCGGTACTCCCCTACTCTGGTCTCTCTTTGCCCTTTTTGTTTTTGCGGCGCTTGCGGTTGATTTTCTTGCTCTCAATCGACAAGGAGCGCACACGGTCAGCATAAGAGAGGCGAGCATCTGGTGGTTTATTTGGGTGTTGGTCTCTCTTATTTTTGTTGCTTGGTTATGGTGGCTTCTTGGAGGGGTTGCTGAAGACCAAGCGACGCGAGAATTTGCAAATGCTAAGGCGCTGGAGTTTATAACTGGTTACCTGGTAGAGGTTGCTCTAGCAGTCGACAACATCTTCGTTTTTCTTCTGCTTTTCAATTACTTTGCAGTTCCACCTGAGTACCAGAAACGCGTGCTCATGATCGGCATCCTTGGTGCGTGGATCCTGCGTGCAGTTATGATCCTTGTTGGAGCATGGCTGATTTCTCAGTTTCACTGGATTATGTATGTCTTTGGCGCCTTCCTTGTCTACACGGGCTTCAAGATGTGGTGGGCTGCTGGCCAAGAGCCCGACCTTGAAAACAATCCCGCACTGCTTTGGGTGAAGCGGCGCATGAAAATCTCGCCGCATTACGATGGCGAGAAGTTTTTCACGGTTGTCAATGGCGTGAAAATGGCAACGCCTTTGTTTGTTGTAATTGCACTCATTGGTGTTGTTGACGTTATTTTTGCGGTGGATTCCATCCCTGCCATTTTTGCCATCACCCGCGACCCCTTCATTGTGCTGACATCAAACGTATTTGCCATTCTTGGTCTGCGTGCCATGTACTTTGTTCTTGCGGGTATGCATGAGAAGTTCCACCTTCTTTCTTACGGCCTTGCCATTGTTCTTGTTTTTATTGGTGTGAAGATGCTGCTCATCGATATTTATAAGATTCCCATCGTCTGGTCCTTAGGCTTCACAGTGACAACGCTGGCTGTAACAATGCTTTTATCTCTGCGAATTCCTGCCAAGCCGGGTGAGTCTGGCTCGGCGTTTCCTTTTGAGCCCAAGGAGAAGCCTGATCCGGATGCGCAGTCGTCGGCAGAGAGAGGCTAGTAGGTTTGTAGTAAAGTCAGGCATCGTTAATGAAATGAATTTTTAGAAAAGGTTGTCTGTTCTATGCCTCGTGCTTACTTTATAAATCCGGAAAAAGCCTCCATTGAAGAGATCGAAATCGACAACGGGCTTGAAGCCATTAAGAAAGCCATTGGTCAGGACAGTGTGGATAGCGACGAGGTCGGGCGCGACGGTGACTTTTTGTTTTTCGATGAGGCCTGTTTTATTCGGGCCAAGCCCGATACCAGGCGCTTTAAGCTCGATACCCTTCCGCCCGTTGCGGGCAGTGGGGTGTTCGTAGGCTCGGCGGGCGGGGCTGAAAGCCTTAAAGACCCATCGGTGACGCTTGAGGCGCTCAAAGCGCGTGTTGTGTTTTCCTAGTTGCGTATTGTTTCTGCTTGAGCACTGACTTTCATAGATTCCTAGGGCAAGACGTTTTCCACTCCGTTTGCGGCGGCTCATGTGAACTCAGAACCCGTCGCTAACGTTTTTCGTCCTGCTTCGCTTACGGTATTTAATACCCCCGTTGTAACCCCCATTCTTCGGTTCGGTTCAAAGCTATGCCTTCGCATGCTCGGCTGGCGTCTTCACGGCTCGATTCCAGACCATATGAAGAAGGCTGTTGTTATTGCAGCCCCGCACACCAGCAATTGGGATCTTCCTTACAGCCTTATGGCCGGTTTTGGTTTGGGACTCCAGGCTCACTGGCTTGGGAAAGCGAGTTTATTCGGATTTCCATTTAAAGGGATTATGCGTTGGCTCGGTGGCATTGGTGTCGACCGCAGTCGGTCTGGGCAGTTGGTGTCGGCGGCGGTGGACTGCTTTAAGCAGACCGAGGGTAGGTTGTTTCTGATGATTCCTCCCGAGGGCACACGACGCAAAGTGCGCGAGTGGAAAACAGGTTTTTATTACATTGCTCAGGGCGCTCAGGTTCCCATCATCATGGCCTACATGGATCATGCCAAGAAGGAAGCAGGCTTTGGCCCTTGTCTAGAGGTCACCGGTGATATTGAGGTGGATATGGCCACGGTGAAGGCCTTTTATGCACCCATTCGGGGGCTCAAGCCCGACCAGTTTGATGCGGGCTAAAGGCCGTGTTGCATACTTGGGCTGCGCATGGTCACGAGCTCTTCGGCAGCGGTTGGATGCACGGCAAGGGTTGCGTCAAAGGCAGCCTTGGTTGCCTTCATTTGAAGGGCAATGCCAATAAGCTGAGACATCTCACCGGTATCCGGGCCAATGCTATGAAAGCCCACGATTTCGTCGTTATCTCGATTCACCAAGAGTTTAAAGAAGGTGCGCGAGGTGTGGCCCGAGACGGTTGCCTTTAGGGGTCGAAAGCTGGACTTATAGATATCAAGCCTTGGGTAAAGGGCAAGAGCCTGTTCTTCAGTGAGGCCCACGGTACCTAGTTCGGGGGTTGTAAAAACAGCGGTGGGTACCAGGCCATGGTTAACAGTGATGGCCTTGCCTCCGAAGACATTATCGGCAAAGGCATGCCCCTCACGAATGGCCATAGGGGTTAGGTTCACCCTGTTGGTTACGTCGCCAACGGCGTAGACGTTAGGGAGATTGGTCTGAGACCACTCATTCACGGCAATGGCGCCCTGGTCGTTCAATTCAACGCCAAGCTCTTCAAGACCAAGGTTTTCGGTATTTGGTTTGCGGCCAATGGCCTTCAGCACCACGTCGGCCTTTAGCGCCATTCCATTATCAAGGCGAATCTCGAGCTCCTGAGGCCCCTTTGTTACATTGGCGATGAGCTGACCCTGATGAAGTCTCATGCCCGAGAGCTTGAGCTCTTCAGTCAGTTGGTGTCGAAGTTCTTCGTCAAACCCACGCAAGACCAAGTCGCTTCGATAGACAAGATGTACCTCGGATCCAAGGTGGTGCAATACACAAGCCAGTTCTAATGCAATGTAGCCCGAGCCCTGAACGACGACGCGTTTGGGCTGCGTGGGAAGCTTAAAAAACTCATTGGAGTCGATGCACAGCTCGTGCCCACGGACGCGTGTATCTGTGACAGGCTGAGCCCCTGTGGCAATTAGAAGCGTTTTGGCGGATAGCTTGTCTTTTTCATCAACAACGACCGTGTTGGCATCAACCAGACGGGCATGCCCTTCAAAAATGTGAACCCCGGATTTCTCAAGGTTGCCTCGGTAGACCTTCTCAAGCCGGTCGACCTCTTGATCACGATTCTTCACAAGCGTTGCCCAGTCGAAGCGCAGCTCATCCATGATCCAGCCGTAGCCCCGTGACTCCTCGAACTCAATAGCAAAACGGCTTGCATAGACCATAAGCTTTTTGGGCACGCAGCCGCGAATGACGCAGGTGCCACCCAGTCGGTATTCCTCAATGAGTGCAACCTTGGCGCCATAGCCAGCAGCAATGCGTGCCGCACGTACACCCCCCGAGCCTCCACCAATAACAATTAGGTCGTAGTTCAAACCGTGGTCCTTTTTCAAAGCAATCGTTGTGGAAGTCTTCTTCGTGGATGACCTCAGCATTAACGGCCGTTATGACCAGGGCGATTACTAACGCCTCTTGTAGCGAAGCTGGGTCAGGGCCAACCCCAAGAATACCAAGATGATTCCTGGCCAGGCCATTGGGCTTATGGCCTCGTTTAGCAGTAGGGCCGCTGAGCCCATTCCAAAGACAGGAACAAGAAGTGTAAAGGGCGCCACCACAGGTGCGGGGTGGCGCCGCAGCAGCCAGGCCCAGCCACCGTAGCCGAGCAGACTTGCACCAATGGCGTTAAAAAGAAGGCTTCCCCAGAACACGGTGTCACCGGCTAAGAGTAGATCTGCTGCTCGCTGCCACGGTGCGACACCTTCCAGAACAAAAGACAGAGGAGCAAGAGAGAGGGCCGAAACGAGCGATGCCCAGATTACCAGAGGAAGCGCAGAGACAGGCCCCATGGATTTAATAAATGTGTTGCCAACACTCCAGCCCAGGGCAGCAAGAAGTGTTGCGCCAAAGGCGATAAGTGGCATGCTTTGCCCAAGGTCAAACCCTACCCAGGCGATGCCGCTGGCTCCGAGGCTTACCCCAACCACCTGGCCCACCGTAGGCCGAACCTGATGAATGAGAAGCGCAAGAAGAAGGGTGAAGAAGACCTGGCTTTGTACCACCAGTGACACGAGTCCTACAGGCATGCCGAGCCAGACAGCAAGAAAAATAAAGCCAAACTGCATGCTGAAGGCTGTGAGCCCATAGCCAATCAGAAGCCGTAGAGGTATAGAGGGCCTGGGTATAAAGAAGATGAGTGGCAGTGAGACAAGAAAAAAGCGCAGAGAGGCGAAGGTGAGGGGCGTGATCTCATCAAGACCCCAACGCATAGTCACAAAGTTTGCTCCCCAAATCGCCATCACGCCAAGAGCAAGAGAAAGGTGGGTAATGGGCATGAAGGCGAGGGGCGCTTGGGTATCAAAGCGTGATTATGCAGGGTCCCTAGTTAAAATTTGACGGTAGTGTTCAAAAAGAGTCTGCCTGCCAAAGCTTGGTGTGAGGTCCTCTGAATACTGCTTGTGATCGGGGTCCCAGGCCAGCATGGATTCCGTGGCGTAGTAAAGACCAATGCGGGCGTAGTCCGCTTTCTTTGCTGCCCCCGAATGGATTCTCCCCAGCCCTTTGAGCCCCACAACAATAAGTTTTAGCAGCTCGACGGGCACATGGCGTACCTTGACGGGTCGCCCTAAGATGTCTTCAATCATGGCGATCTGATCCATGGGGCAGACTGCAGGGCCTGGGCCACCAACAATCAGCGTTTTGTTGGATCGCTCGGGCTGGCTTAGGCAGCCCACCAAAAACCCGGCAAGGTCGTCGTCTGAGATGGGCTTGCAATAGGTAAGCCTGCCGTTGCC
>JAURCW010000091.1 GCA_030828265.1 Burkholderiales bacterium
CTTGCCCGCAGGCACAAGAATTTCGCGGTTGCCGTTAGTTTGCATGGCCGACACCAGGCCTGCCTGCTCCATGGCTTCAAGCAAACGCGCCGCGCGGTTGTAGCCAATACGCAGGTGACGCTGCACCAAGGAAATGGATGCGCGTCGATGCTTTAGGACAACTTCTACCGCCTGGTCATAAAGAGCATCGGCCTCGGTACCCTGTTCACCGCCCGGCACCTCGAGGCCGGCGGTAAAGCTTCCGCTGGTCTCGGGGTCAGCACCGTCAAGAATGCGGTCGTCGTATTCGGTTTCACCAAGGCTACGAAGATGCTCGACAACTTTTAAGACCTCGTCATCGGCAACAAAGGCACCATGCACGCGAATAGGAAGACCCGTACCTGCAGATAAAAAGAGCATATCGCCCTGGCCCAGCAGAGCCTCGGCCCCCATTTGATCGAGCACGGTGCGTGAGTCGATCTTGCTTGAAACCTGAAACGAAATACGGGCGGGGATATTGGCCTTGATAAGGCCCGTGATGACATCCACCGAAGGCCTTTGCGTGGCGAGAATTAAGTGAATACCAGCGGCCCGTGCCTTTTGAGCAAGCCGCGCAATGAGTTCCTCCACTTTTTTGCCCACCACCATCATGAGGTCGGCAAGCTCATCAATCACCACCACAATTTGTGGCAAGGGTTCCAACAAGGGAGCCTCGCCCGCAGCAATAAGGTCCTCAGGCGCCAAGGGGTCGGTTAAGGGCTTGCCCTTGCGCAGGGCATCGGCCACCTTCTGATTAAAGCTCGAGAGGTTTCGAGTGTTGAGCCGACTCATAAGTCGGTAACGGCGCTCCATCTCGCCCACACACCAGTGCAGCGCATTGGCTGCAAGCTTCATGTCGGTGACCACGGGGGTAAGCAGATGCGGAATGCCTTCGTAAATCGAAAGCTCAAGCATCTTGGGGTCGATAAGAATGAGCCGGATGCGCGAAGCGGGTGCATGGTAAAGCAACGACAAGAGCATGGCATTAACACCCACCGACTTACCCGAACCCGTGGTGCCGGCCACTAACAGGTGTGGCATGCGCGCAAGGTCAACGACATAGGGGGCGCCTGAAATATCTTTACCCAAGGCAAGTGGCAAGGTTGCTCCACTTTCTTGAAAAGCGGTTGACCCAAGAATTTCCGATAAACGAACGGTCTGCCTACGAGCATTGGGCAGCTCAAGGCCCATGAGGCTTTTGCCTGGAATGGTTTCAATGACGCGCACCGACACAAGCGACAAGGCCCGCGCCAGGTCACGCGCGAGATTCACAATCTGCGAGCCTTTGACACCAAGCGCCGGTTCTATTTCGTAGCGGGTAATAACGGGGCCAGGCTGAGCAGAAACTACACGCACGGTGACACCGAAGTCGGCCAGGCGGTTTTCAATAAGGCGGGAGGTGTAGGCCAGTGTTTCGGGCGATACAGCCTCAGCCAGATCGGTCACTGGGTCGAGCAGCTCAACCGAGGGAAGGCTGGACTGCGTCTGCTCATCGGGAGCACCCCCTTCAAATAAGGCAGCCTGCTTTGGAATACGTGCCTGTTCCGCAAGCTTAGCCGAGGGCTGAACCTGGGCGACGGGCATAACCACTGGCGGTTGATCGGGAAGGCCTTCTTTCTTCACACGAACTGTGGCGGCACGGGCCTCGGCAAGGCTTTGGCCCTTGGCCTTGTCTTGCTGGGCGGCAAGCCAGGCTTTAAGGCCCAACACCAGTAGCTCTGCCGCATGACCAATCCGCTCGAAGACAGTCATCCAACTGAACTGAAGGGCAAGTGACAAACCCATGAAAAAGCCAATAAAAGACACGATGGTGACGCCGAGTGGGCCAAGCAGCCAGTCAAGACCCGAGCCCACGAGGCTTCCTACAAGTCCCCCTGCAAAATAAATGACGTCCGAGCCAAAAAAGTTAAGCCTCTGGGCCTCAAGAACGCAGCTAGAGACGATAAAAAGCACGATGCCCAATAGGTGCTGCCAAGACTTAAGGCCCTCCTCGGCCTCTTGCGCCCGACCCTGTGACGCACTGTAGCCAAGGCGCCGGGCTCGCCGCACCGCAAACGACGCTCGAAAACTAACGAAGGCCCAAATAAGCAATAGGGCCACCCACCAGTACGCCGACAGGCCAAAGAAAAAGAAGCCAACGTCGGAAAGGTAGGCCCCAAACCGACCAAGTAGGTTTAAGGGTTGCTCGGCACCGCCCGACTGAAACCAGGCCTCGTCCCTAGCCGACCACGTAGCAAGCGATACGGCAAGACCAATTCCGCCAATCGTGTAGATAAGCCAGGCAAGGTCGGCGGCCAAGGACCGAGTGGCCGTGGTGGCGAGGCTCGCGGCATTGGCAGCGGCGGAATTGGGGCGGCGGCGGGCGGTGGCGCCGCCCGATTTAAGTCGTGAACTGCTTCGTGAGGTCATATTCCTATAATTGTCCTTCAAAACATCATTTAAGGTTGTTCCATGACCAACACCCCTCAACACCACCGCTTAATTATTCTAGGCTCGGGCCCCGCGGGCTACACGGCCGCCGTCTACGCTGCTCGTGCCAACCTAAGGCCTGTACTCATTACCGGCCTCGCCCAGGGCGGTCAGCTTATGACCACCACCGACGTCGAGAACTGGCCTGCGGACCCCGATGGTGTTCAGGGGCCTGATTTGATGCAGCGTTTTCTTAAGCATGCCGAGCGCTTTGATACAAAAATGGTCTTTGACCATATTCATACTGCTGCACTCACCGAAAAGCCTATTCGTTTAATGGGCGATGCGGGAAGCTATACCTGCGATGCACTGATTATCGCCACGGGCGCCTCTGCCCAGTATCTAGGCCTTGAATCTGAGCAGGCCTTCATGGGTAAAGGGGTCTCGGCCTGCGCAACCTGCGACGGCTTTTTCTACAAGAAGCAAGAAGTCTGCGTGATTGGTGGCGGGAACACTGCCGTGGAAGAGGCTCTTTACTTAACAAATATTGCAAGCAAGGTCACCGTTGTGCATCGGCGGAACAAATTTCGTGCGGAGCCCATTCTGATTGATAGGCTTATGGCCAAGGTTGCAGAAGGCAAGGCCGCCATTGAGTGGAACGCGGTGCTTGAGGAAGTGCTCGGAGACAATACCGGTGTAACCGGTGTACGGCTTGGGGCATCAGGTAACGGTCCCTTTAGCCCGAAAACGCTCGCAGTGACCGGCGTCTTTGTGGCAATTGGGCACAAGCCCAACACCGACCTCTTTGAAGGCCAGCTCACCATGGCCAATGGCTACATAAAAACACACAGTGGGCTTGAGGGGAACGCCACGGCTACCAACATTAAAGGGGTGTTTGCAGCCGGCGATGTGCAAGACCACATTTATCGGCAGGCGGTTACCAGCGCAGGTACGGGATGCATGGCTGCGCTTGATGCTCAACGCTACCTTGAGAGCCTTGATGGTGCAGGTTAACGACGAGGAAAAAGCGCTTTTTGAGCAGGCCACCGCGGGGGCTATTCGACATCGACACGAGCGGCATCCGGATGCCGGCTTTCGACCAAAGCCCAAACCCATTCCCAAGCAGCGCATGCTTGATGAACGTGCGGCGCTTGAAGAGAGTCAACTCTCCGATATAACGCCCGACACCTTGCTCGACAGCGACGAGGCACTGTCTTTTACCCGCAATGGCATTTCTGCAGACACCCTTCGCCGACTCAGGCGCGGGCATTGGGCCTTACAGGGGCAGCTCGACCTTCATGGGCTGCGCTCGGAGGAGGCGCGTGAGGCACTTTACGGATTCATTCGCCAGAGCTGGCGCTCGGACCGTCGCTGTCTGCGCATTGTTCATGGCAAGGGCTTGGGCTCGGAAGGCCGAACCCCTGTGCTCAAAAGCAAGGTGAGGTCTTGGCTGATGCAGCTTAACGAGGTGCTCGCATTCTGCCAGGCGCCGGCCCACGAGGGAGGCTCGGGCGCGGTGATTGTGCTGCTAAGGTCGTCGCGTTAGAAGAGCCCTAAACTGCTTCTTCGCCGGTCTCTCCGGTTCGAATACGAATAACCTGCTCGACCGACTGCACAAAAATTTTGCCATCACCAATACGGCCCGTGCGTGAGGCCTGCGTAATGGCCTCAATGGCTCGCTCGACCAGATCGTCAGCAACCACAGCTTCAATTTTTATTTTGGGAAGAAAGTCGACAACGTATTCAGCACCCCGATAGACTTCAGTGTGTCCCTTTTGGCGACCGAAACCTTTTACATCTGTAACGGTAAGGCCAGCAACACCCACCTCGGCCAGTGCCTCACGCACCTCATCGAGTTTAAAAGGCTTCACGATGGCAGTAATAAGCTTCATGAAAAAAGCTCCTTTTCAGAAAAACAATTGGTAAGAGGAAAACGCCAGTCACGACCGAAGGCGCGTGGCGTAATACGCGCGCCAGGAGCAGCCTGCCTGCGCTTGTACTCGGAACGACGCAAAAGACCCATAACCTGCTCAATGACCGCCTGACTATGACCCGCTGATGCAATCTCGGCCACCGACTCTCCACGCTCAACAAAACGCCGCAAAATGTCATCGAGTACATCGTAGGGAGGCAGGCTGTCTTGATCGGTCTGGTCAAACCGTAACTCGGCCGTAGGTGCGCGGGTAAGAATACGTTGTGGAATGACTGGCATACCGGCCTGGGCATTACGACGGCCGTTACGCAACTCAGAAAGCCGGTAGACAGTGGTTTTCAGTAAGTCTTTAATCACTGCATAGCCGCCCGCCATATCTCCATAGAGCGTGCAATAGCCCACAGCCATCTCGGACTTGTTGCCTGTCGTGAGCACAAGCAGACCGGTTTTATTGGACAAGGCCATAAGATACGTGCCGCGAATACGTGACTGCAGGTTTTCTTCTGTAAGGTCGGGAGCGAGCCCTTGAAAACTTGGTGCAAGGCCCTGCTCAAAGGCCTGGTAGGCCGATTCAATATTGATTTCTTGGGTTTTCACGCCAAGCGCCTGGGCACAGGCGCGCGCATCTTCGATGCTTATGTCTGCTGTGTAGCGCGAGGGCATAATAACCGCGGTCACTTGGTCGGGACCCAAAGCATCTGCGGCAATGGCAAGCGTAAGCGCTGAGTCAATACCCCCCGACAGACCAACAATGCCACCGCGAAATCCATTTTTGAGCACGTAATCGCGGGTTCCCAATACGAGAGCCTCGTAGGCTTGGTTGTCCGCATCAAGCTCGGGGGTAACTACGCCCATAAAGCTTTGAGTCGCTTCGTTATAAGCCCAGACGCAAAGATCTTCTTTAAAGCGAGCGGCTCTTGCTGTGACATGGCCTTCTCCATCGACCGCAAAACTGTCGCCATCAAAAACAAGCTCATCCTGTCCGCCCACCAGGTTGCAAAAGACCGTTGGAATTTTGTGGCGGACCACATTGGCACGAAC
>JAURCW010000111.1 GCA_030828265.1 Burkholderiales bacterium
CGAGCCGCCTCTTCGGCATCATCGAAGACAAAGCTCGAGGTTAGGTAGAGCGCCTCGGAATGTTCGCCAAACTCAGAACGCATGGTGCCATCCCGAACGGCTCGTGTCTCAAAGCCGAGCTGAGAGAGAGGTTTTGTCATGCCGCTTCAGCCTGCTGACGACGCGCAGCCTCAAGCCGGTCAAGCAGCTCGGTCGAGATATCGCCTGTAATGTAATGCCCATCAAAACAAGAGGCCTCTAGGCCGGTGAGCGCGGAATTGAACGACCGCACATCCGACTTCATGGCATCAATATCCTGATAAACAAGTGCATCGGCCCCAATGGCTCGGCAGATGTCATCATCACTACGGTGATGCGCGATAAGCTCGTTACGCGTGGGCATGTCAATGCCATAGACATTGGGAAAGCGAACGGGCGGCGCAGCCGAGGCAAAAATAACACCTCGCGCACCCGACTCACGGGCCATCTGAACAATCTCTCGACTGGTGGTCCCTCTCACAATGGAGTCGTCAACAATAAGAACACGCTTGTCTTTGAACTCCGAGCTCATGGCATTGAGTTTTTGTCTTACCGACTTTCGACGAACCTCCTGACCGGGCATGATGAAGGTACGTCCAACATAGCGATTTTTTATAAAGCCCTCTCGGTAGGAGAGCCCAAGCTTCATTGCCAGCTGCATGGCTGCGGGGCGGCTTGAGTCGGGTACCGGTACCACGACATCGATGTCACCCTTGGGAAAGGCCTCTTGCACGCGCTGTGCAAGGCTCTCACCCATTTTCAGGCGAGCCTCATAAACCGAGACGCCATCGATTAAGGAATCGGGACGCGCAAAATAAACGTACTCAAAGACACAGGGCTGCAGACCATGCTTGGCGGCACTGCTCACCCTTGAGAAAACCTGGCCGTCTTCAGTGATAACAATGCACTCACCGGCTGCAATGTCGCGGTCTAGCTGAAAGCCGAGCCCCTCCAGCGCCACCGACTCCGAGGCCAGCATGTACTCCATGCCACGCGGCCCAAGCTGATGGCCAAGCACCAGTGGACGAATACCGTAAGGGTCACGAAAGCCAATAACCCCAAAGCCAGGAATCATCCCAACGCAGGCATAGGCACCACGGGCCCGCTGATGCAGAGCATCCACGGCGGCAAAGACGGCGTCGGGGTCAAGCGTAAGGCCCGTGACAGCACGCTGCAACTCATGGGCGAGCACATTGAGCAAGACCTCGGAATCAGACTCCGTATTGATGTGGCGCCGGTCACGGCGGTACATGTCGTCTTGCAGCTCAGCTGCATTCGTAAGGTTTCCGTTATGGCCAAGAACGATACCAAATGGGGCATTCACATAAAAGGGCTGAGCCTCTTCAGCGCTCATGGCGCTTCCCGCGGTGGGGTAGCGAACATGCCCAATGCCCATATCGCCAAAAAGATTACGCATATCGCGGGTTCGAAAGACATCGCGAACAAGGCCGTTACCGCGTGACAGGAAAATACGCTTTCCTTGGGCGGTGGCAATGCCTGCTGCATCCTGACCCCTGTGCTGAAGAAGCAGCAAGGCGTCGTAAAGCATCTGGTTTACAGGACCGGTCGAGACAATGCCAACGACACCACACATAAAAAGACCTCTAAAAAATGAAGAAGGCTAAGAAACTACAACAACACGATCGCTAAGGTAGCTTGGCAACCACGGTGAAATCATTCTTACTGAAAGTTCAAGCACAGGCTTGGACCATGCGTTTTGCCAGGCTGAGTCGGAGGGCAAGGATGTCATGGCAGCCAAGACGGCTAAAACCGACATAATAAGCAAGCCTCGACCAAAGCCAAAAAACGCCCCGAGAAACCGGTTGAAGCCTTGCACCCCTGAGACAGCTACAAGCTCCTTCAAGGCGTAAGAGACAAAACGGCCAATAAATAGAGTGATAAAAAATACAATAGCAAAGGCCAAGGCTAGCCGAACAGGCTCGGTAAATATATGCGGCAAGGGCTCAGCGGCAAAACCTGCAAGCTGACTGGCCGCAATAAAGGCAACGACCCAGCTCGCTAGAGCCAGCACCTCGTGGACAAGCCCACGAAGAAAGGCAAGCAGGGTTGATGACGCGGTAACCACCAAGAAAACCCAGTCAATCCAGGTTGGCTCTAGCATCTCAGGGCTTGATCACCAGGGGTTTATAACCCATCGAACGCGAGACCTTCTCGTAAGCCCAGGCCTGCTGCTCGGAATAAGGACCCGCTCGAACCCGATAACGAGTGCCATCAGGCGTTTTCACAACAACAACAGCAGCAGTCTGACCCGAGGCTCTGATTTTCTTTAGTATCTGTTCGGCAGCGCCCCGGTTTGAATACGACCCCACCTGCACATACCATTTACCCGAGGCAAAACCAGGCGACGCAGTCGTGGTGCTGGACTGGCCGTTGTCTTTCTGGGCAGCGGCAGTCTCTGCCGGCAGCTGTTCGTCACCCCGCTGCTCATCATCGGGTGGACCAGCAGTATCGAGATCTTTAGATTCTGAAATAAATACAGTGAAGTCGTGCGAGAGCGGCCTTGGGTCATCGAGCAAAAGGTGGGCCGATGCCGCTACGACAAAGCCCGCAAAAATGATGGCTCCGAAAAGCCGCCACCGGGCACGGCGCAGATAGTCCTCATCGAAACCGGTCTCAATCGAGCTGGTCTTACTTGCGGAGGAATCGTTGGAGCCAAATTCAAGTGCCATGATGATGAAAAGGCCGCTTTATGAGTACTTTAAGAAAGATGTGGGGCCTGCCCCAGGGACCGCGCCAAAGGCCAAGCCTGGGCCACAGTCACGAACGAACCAAACACTATGATTCTATCATTCGGCCCCACAAGACTCGCAGCCTGACGCAGTGCCAACTCAGGATTGTCGAACTCAAAGATGCTCACGGGTTCCACAGGTCTTTCTGTGTCAGACAGACCCGCGATCATCGCCTCGCAAAAAGGCCGAAGCTCTGAGGCCAGTCGTGCACGAGCGCCCGCCTGTTCGCTACTTAATGAAGCAAGACACCAACTGTCCAAACGACCCCCAAGCCGAGCGAAAATGGCGGCCGCATCCTTATCGGCCAACATACCAACCACCGCCACCGTCTTTGGAAAAAAGCCCATCTGATCAAGGTTTGCGGCAAGCACCCCCGCGGCATGAGGGTTGTGTGCGACATCAAGCACAACCGCCGGTTGACCTGGTAAGACCTGAAAACGTCCTGGCAGGCTTACCTGGGCAAGCCCTTGCCGAACCCCACCCTGATGCACTGCAAGCTTTTGACGCAAGGCAGATAAAGCAGCAAGTGCCGCAGAGGCGTTAAGCAACTGATTAATACCGCGTAAAGCGGGATAGCCAAGGCCACTTCGCCGCTCCGAACGCCCCCACCATTGCCACTGAATTTTGTCGCCCTCATAGCCAAAGTCGCGGCCAATCCACCAGACATCGGCCCCCTTGTCTTTAAGTAACTCCAAAAGACCTTCCGGTGGGCTTGGGTCCGCAAGAACAAATGGACAGCCCTTTCTTGCTATATGGGCCTTCTCCCAGGCAATCTTCTCGCGTGTGGGGCCAAGAAAGGCCTGGTGATCCAGGTCAATGGAGGTTAAGACGGCCGCATCGCTTGCAAGACAATTCACGGCATCAAGTCGCCCACCCATGCCAATTTCAAAAATCGCCAGGTCGGGCTTGAGTCTTTGCACAATGGTTATTGCCGCAAGCGTTGTAACTTCAAAAAAACTAAGGTCAATGTCTCCGGATGCGAGCCGAGCTTTTTCAACCTTGTCAAAAGCCTCTTCCCAAGCCTGATCCTCAACCTCCTCACCATTGAATCGCAGGCGCTCTTGAAAACGAAACAAATGAGGCGATGTGTAACAACTCACACGGTAGCCCGATTGCAAGGCAATCGACTCTAAGAAGGCGCAGGTCGATCCCTTGCCATTGGTGCCCCCTACCGTCATCACGAGTCCATCAAGACGGACATCGTCACCTTGCATGGGCAGGGCCATGCATTTCGTAACCTTTAAGAGGCGATCAAGGCCAAGGCGTATCTGATTGCCACGCCGCTCAGTAAGCCGGTCGAGCCAGCCCGATAGGCCAGGCGATGTCTGCCGATCGTGCATGCCTGAGCCGCGGTTAACTGGCGGGCTCTGCCGATAGGGGTTGCTGCGTAAGAAGCCCTAATAAATCTGCGATTTCCTGTCGAAGCTCACGACGATCGACAATGCGATCAACGGCACCCTTAGCAAGCAAAAACTCGGCACGCTGAAAGCCTTCTGGAAGTTTTTCTCGCACGGTCTGCTCAATGACGCGAGGACCGGCAAAGCCAATAAGTGCCTTGGGTTCGGCAATGACAACATCAGCAACGAAGGCAAAACTTGCCGAAACCCCCCCCATGGTGGGGTCGGTTAGCACGGAAATATAAGGCAATGACTCGGAGGCGAGTTGCTGAATCGCAGCGGTAGTTTTTGCCATTTGCAGAAGCGAAAAGAGACCCTCCTGCATGCGGGCGCCCCCGCTGGCGGTGAACGATACAAAAGGCACCCCAGCAGCAATGGCGGCCTCAACACCCAGCGCAAATTTCTCGCCAACCACCGAGCCCATCGAGCCACCCATGAACTCAAACTCAAAGCAGGCAACCACCACGGGGCGGCCAAGAATTTGGCC
>JAURCW010000108.1 GCA_030828265.1 Burkholderiales bacterium
AGGGCAGACCCTGGGTGCGGGCAAAGACCGCCTGTTCCATGGATGGCCGGGTCGCCCTTGCTAATGGGGTCAGCCAGTGGATCACCTCCCCCGAGGCTCGGGCAGACGGGCATGCCTTTCGTGCGCGGTCTTGCCTTGTGGTGACCGGCGTGGGTACGGTTCTGCAAGATGACCCTCTCTTAAACGTCCGTTATGTGGATACCCCTCGGCAGCCTCATCGACTGGTGGTGGATCCACGGCTGATGGCGGACCCCGATGCTCGATTCTTTCGTGAGCCCCACGCCATGGTGGCCACAACCGCGGACCTTAACAACCCGATTCATCGAGAAGGTATCGATCGGCTTGCAGCACGAGGTGTCGAAATAATTTCAGTGGTCTCGCAGTCGGGGCGGCCTGGCGACCGGCTTGCCCTGCATGACCTCCTAAGGCAGCTTGCCGACCGCGGCATGAATGAGATTCATCTTGAGGCGGGTCCTGCGCTGGTGGGTGGGTTTTGGTCAGAAGGCCTCATTGACGAATGGCTCGTTTACATGGCTCCGCTGTTCTTAGGCCAAGGCATGCCCCCCGTGAGTGGAATGCCCGAACTCGGCTCGGTGGAGGCTGCACTTCGATGGCGCCTTGTGGGTCAGGAGCCCGTGGGCGATGGGCTGCGTATTCGGCTTGTGAAACCCCATCCGGTGTTGACGCCATAACTCATTACACTCTAGGGTTATGTTTACTGGGATCGTTCAGGCCATTGGGCGCATTGAAGGACTTATGTCTCAGTCCCAGGTTTTGTCGCATCCGGCGAGCCCGTACTCCGATGCACAAGGCCTTCGTGTTCATCTTCTCTGGGGGGACCTCGACCCCAGCGACATTGCCGAGGGCGATTCCATTGCCGTGAATGGTGCCTGTATGACGGCTATTGCACCCACCGACCAGGGCTGCTTTTTTGATATTTCGCGGGAGAGTCTCAACCGCACCGTGGGCTTGGATAAGCCTGGCCCTGTGCATCTTGAGAAGGCGCTTCGTGCCAGTGATCGGCTTGGCGGGCATATTGTCTCGGGCCATGTGGATGGAACGGCCCGCGTCACGGGCCTGCGTTCGCGCGACGAGTCCCATGAGCTTTTGCTTGAAGTTCCTTCAAGTCTTGCCATGTTTGTTACTGAGAAGGGCTCGGTCTCGGTTCATGGTGTGAGCCTCACTGTGAATGCGGTGTCAGACCTTAACGGACAGACTGAGATCAGCATCAACCTCATTCCTCACACATGGAAGAAGACCATCTTTTCTCAGCTTGCAGTGGGCGATCGGCTTAACCTTGAGGTCGACCCATTAGCACGGCAGGTGGCGCGTGTGCTTGAGTCCCTAATCAATAGTGGGCGCTGGCCCACCGCAGCCGGCCACACTCTTGCAAGTGCTTCAGCGCCTGGCTCCGACATACCTGTAGAAGGACCCCGAGCATGACCGAGCATGACCTTCTAGAGATGGCCTCTTCTGAGCAGTTAATTGAGGCCATTGGTCAGGGCAAGATGGTTGTTCTTGTGGATGACGAAGATCGCGAGAACGAGGGCGACCTAGTGATGGCTGCCGATGCCGTAACACCCGAGGCCATTAACTTTATGGCCCGATACGGCCGAGGCTTAATTTGTCTCACCCTTACCCAAGAGCGCTGTCGTCAACTCAACCTGCCGCTTATGGTTAATCAGAATAAGTCGTCTCACGGGACGGCATTTACGCTCTCTATCGAGGCAGCCACTGGCGTGACAACCGGTATCAGTGCGGCCGATCGTGCCCGAACCATTCAGGCAGCCGTTGCCTCCGATGCGCGCCCCGAAGACCTGGTTCAGCCAGGCCATATATTTCCTCTTATGGCGCAGGCCGGGGGCGTACTCACTCGGGCTGGCCATACGGAGGCGGGCTGTGACCTGGCGGCGTTGGCCGGTCGCAACCCCTCTGCTGTGATCTGTGAAATTCTCAATGACGATGGCTCCATGGCCCGACTGCCCGATCTGGTTCAGTTTGCTAAGGCTCATCAGCTCATGCTGGGCTCTATTGCCAACCTCATTCAGTATCGAAGCTCCCACGAAAGTCTTGTTGAAGAAATAGCTGACCGTGCCATTACGCTGCAGGGCAAGCCTTGGCGTCTGGTCGCCTTCACCGATAAGGCCAGTGGCCAGCCCCACATGGCACTTGTTTTTGGTAATCCGCAACCTGATCAAGAGACCCTGGCACGGGTCCACGAGCCCACCAGCCTGCTTGACTGGATCGACAGTAAAAACCCAAACCACAGTTGGCCCATTCCGACAGCGCTTGCGGCCATCGAATCGGCAGGCTGCGGTGTTCTCGTCCTTTTAAATACTGCGCCGTCGGCTCAGACTGTTCTTGCCCAAATGAACGGTCAGTCCATCTCGGCGGTGCCGCCTTCTCCCGTCTCCAGCCAGTCCCTGCGAAGCTACGGCCTGGGTGCAGCCATTCTTCGGCATGTGGGGGTTGGAAAGATGCGCCTGCTTGCACGACCCCGTAAGATGCCAAGCATGGCGGGCTTTGGCCTGGAGGTGACCGGTTATCAGCCTGAGGCCGGCCTGCGCGACTAGTTGCTCATGCCCCATTCATTCTCATTTCTTTTATCTTGAAAGACCCGCACTATGACCAGCCCCCACCGTATTGATCCTGAGCTCAATGGCGAGGGGCTTCGTATTGGGCTTGTGGTGGCCCGTTTCAACCCATCCATTACCAAGACGCTCGAGACATCCTGTCTTCGTGGCTTAAACGAGGCCGGAGTCGCCGCAGCAGATATCACCGTGGTCTCGGTGCCCGGTGCCCTTGAAATTCCCCTGGCCTTGGCTCAACTGGCTGAAACGGGCCAGTTCGACGGGCTTGTTGCGCTCGGGGCTGTTATTCGTGGCGAGACCTATCACTTTGAGGTGGTGAGTGATCAGTCGGCAGGCGGCATTCAAAGGGTCTCACTCGACTTTCGTATTCCCATTGCCAACGGTGTTCTTACCACCAACAACGATGAGCAGGCCGAGGAGCGTGCAGACATTAAAGGCCACGAGGCAGGACTTGTTGCAGTTGAAATGGCAAACCTCATGCTTGCTATCGATGACGAGGTGGTTGCGGACGATGAAGATGCGTCCTGATTCACGCAGTCGCAGTGCCCGCCGCTTTTCCAGGCTGTTATCGGTTCAGGCCCTCTACCAGTGGCTCTTGACCCAACAGCCGCTGGGTGAAATTGAGGCCTTTGTTGTCACTGAGTCAGAAGAAGGTAAGGACGCGGACATGGAGTATTTCAAGGACTGCTTTCTTGGGGCGGTCAGCCATGTTGAGTCCTTGCGTGAGTCCATAACAAAGGTGATGGACCGACCGCTTGTCGAGCTCTCGCCCGTTGAGCACGCTATTTTATTGCTAAGTGTTTACGAGCTCTGCCATCACCCCGAGGTGCCGTATCGGGTGGTGATCAACGAGGCCATTGAGCTCGCCAAGTCATTGGGGGGCAATGAAGGCCACCGCTACATCAATGGGGTTCTCGATCGACTCGCACCCGAGCTTAGGCCTCATGGATGAGTTCGGCCTTATACAAACGTATTTCGCAGGCTCGCGCGCAGCTAAAGAAGGCCACGGCCTAGGTCACAAGCAGGCCATTGGTATTGGCGACGATGCCGCCGTGCTCGCCCCCTTGCCACAGGGCCAGCAGCTTGTGGTGACCACCGACTCTTTGGTTGAGAACCAGCATTACTTCTCCGATGTGAACCCGGAGGCCCTCGGCCACAAGGCCTTGGCAGTGAGTCTTTCTGACCTTGCTGCCATGGGTGCAAGGCCATGGGCCTTCACACTCAACCTTCATCTTCGCTCCATACGTAAGCCTTGGCTTGAAGCCTTTTCGAGCGGCATCAATACGCTTGCTCTTAAGCATGGCATTGCGCTTGTAGGGGGCGACACCGTTCGTGTTCAGGCCGAAGAGGCTGTCGTGGTGACCGCCATGGGTCTTGTTCCTCTCGGTCAAGCACTTTTGCGAAAGGGCCTTGAGCCCGGCGATGAACTCTGGGTATCGGGAAGCCTTGGCGATGGGGCTTGGGCCCTTGAGCATCAGCCCCTTGCGGCGAAATTGCTCTGGCCGGAGCCTCGACTTGCCCTGGGTCAGGCGCTTTGTGAGCAGCAGCTTGCCCATGCCGCCATTGATGTTTCCGATGGGCTTGCCAGCGAGCTTGGTCATTTGTTGCAGCAGTCCAGCGCACACAGGCAAGGGCTCGCGCTTGTGGCCCATGTGCAGTTTGAATCGCTGCGTCAGTGCCTGGGCCCAGAGCTTCAGGGCGCCGTCAGCCAAGGTCGTTTAAGCCTTGAGCAGGCCTGTCTCTGTGCGGCTCGAAGCGGTGATGAATACGAGCTTCTTTTTGCTGCGCCCGTCTCGGCCAGGCCCTCTCTTCGTGCGCTTTCAGAGCAGCTTGATCTGAGGCTCACGTCCATCGGTCGTGTTGAGCAGTCCCAGATGGACCAGACTCAGTTAAACAAGCAACAGGTGCACTGGTACGGGCTCGATGGCAAAGAGCTTCTCTTAAGCCAAGAGGTCCTGGCAGGGTTTAATCATTTTCAAGAGCCACAGCGGGAGAAGGCTTAATGCAGCCGGACCCCACACCGCCCTTTGAAGCCCCATCGGCCGACCTACCGAAGTCGCCTGCCTTGCCCCCTTTGCCGCAGGCCATCTTTCTTCGGCATCCCGCTCATTTTTTTGCGCTTGGGGCGGGCTCAGGGCTCTCGCCCGTTGGCCCAGGAACAGCGGGCACGTGATGGGCCTGGGGAAGCTTTTTGGTGCTTGAGCAGTTC
>JAURCW010000045.1 GCA_030828265.1 Burkholderiales bacterium
CAAGAGCATTTCGGACATTGTGTTCGCCTGGCAGGTTCAGGCGTACAGGCCATGCAGGCTCTTCACCCCTTTGCACCAAAAATTCCATGGAAGTGCCGGATGCCCGAACCTCGGTGGCTCGTAGGTCAGCGGTCTCTGACATGCCGTAGGTAAGAACCGGCCGTGATAAGAAGGGAATGATTTCCCGAACTTGAGGGTCATCGAGGCAGACAATGGCTGTACCGTAGAAGGGCAGGCGCTGCGCAAAGGTGACAAACGCCTGCTTGAGCTTGGCCATGTCATGGTCATAGGTCTCCATGTGGTCGGCGTCAATGTTGGTGATCACGGCCATCATTGGCATGAGGTTAAGAAACGAGCCATCGGACTCGTCGGCCTCGGCTACAAAGGTATCTCCGAGGCCAAGCCTTGCATTAGCGCCTGCACTATTTAGCCTTCCGCCAATCACAAAGGTGGGGTCTTGGCCCGCCTCGGCTAGCAAAGAGGCCACAAGACTTGTGGTTGTGGTCTTTCCGTGTGTACCCGCAATGGCAATGCCCTGCTTCATGCGCATGAGCTCGCCAAGCATTAGGGCACGCGGAACAACGGGCGTCTTTAAGGCCCGTGCCGCCCGAAGCTCGGGGTTATCGGCCTTCACGGCACTTGAGATCACCACCACATCCGCCCCTTGAATATGCTCGGCCTGATGCCCTTCGAAAATGCGGGCCCCAAGGTCCTCAAGCCGGCGGGTGGTGCTGGATGCGCTGAGGTCGGAGCCTTGAACCTTGTATCCCTGGTTCAACAAAACCTCGGCAATGCCCGACATGCCCGAGCCGCCAATACCAACAAAGTGCAGGGTCTGGATCTTATGCTTCATGAGGCCTCCTTGGCTGAGCTGTCGAGCAAGGCAAGCTGCTGAAGATAGTTTTCAAGAGAGGTCGGGCCTTTGGCTAGGCCCTGGGCTTTTTCGGTCATGGCTTGAAGGCCACCGAAGTCAAGCTGCGAAAGGCGCTGGCCAAGCGCCGAGGCGAGCTCGGGTGACTGCTTCACAAGGAGGGCGGCCTTGGCCATGACCATGGCCCGAGCATTGGCCGTCTGGTGATCATCGATGGCATTGGGAAGCGGGACAAAAATAGCCGGCAGACCCAAAGCGGCAAGCTCAGAGACCGTAGAGGCGCCAGCCCTTGCAATAACCAGGTCTGCCCACGCATAGGCCTGGGCCATGTCGTCCATGAAGGCATGCACCTGCACCTGCTCTTCACTTAGCCCAAGCGCCTGATAACGCGCCTGAACCTCGGCATGCTCGGAAAGCCCTGTTTGATGTTGGACAGTAATGCCCTGCGGCCAACCCGACTGACTCGTAGCCACCGCCTCAGGAAGAGCCTGGTTCAGGGCTCGAGCGCCCAGGCTTCCACCGATAACCAGAAGGCGCAAAGGCTGTGCCTCCCCTAGAGTCCGACCTAAGGCGCGGCCCTGCGCAATGAGCTCAGGACGCACAGGATTGCCCACGCAGACGGCCGAGGCAGGGCTTCGGTAAGTCGGTGAGAAGCTTGTAAGAACACGTGTCGCAAAGCGTGAAAGCCAGCGATTGGCTGTGCCCATGACTGCGTTCTGCTCGTGAACAACGAGCGCAACACGCTGGAGCCAGGCCGCAATACCCACTGGAAACGAGACATAGCCGCCAAAGACAAGAACAAGGCTTGGCCGAAAGTCACGGACAAGGCGACGGCATTCGACCATGGCGCCAAGCAGGCGAATAGGCAGACTTAACAAGGCGGAGAATCCACGACCGCGTACACCCTGAAACCGCAGCTCCGTGAGATTGATCTTCTGGGCGTCCCGTACAACCCGTGCCTCAAGGCCACGGTTACTGCCCACCCAGTGCAGATCCGCACCAAACTCACGTAAGGCCTGCGCAACGGCGAGCGCGGGGAAAATATGCCCACCTGTGCCGCCGGCTGCAATCAGAATGCGGCGGCCTTGCCAGTGTGGCGATACGTTGGGTGGAGTTGGAGTTGTCATGACGCCTTGTCTCTGGCTGCCTTAGCCGCAGCTCCCGAAGGACCCAAGGGCCCAATGCGCCGGCCTCGGGCCATGGCTCGGTTTTCTGCATCAATGCGGGCCACAACCCCAAGGGCAAAGCACACCACCAGCATCGAACTTCCCCCGTAGCTTATGAGCGGAAGAGTCAGCCCCTTGGTTGGCAAAAGTCCGGTGTTCACCCCCGAATGAATAAAGGTCTGAACCCCAATCCATACCCCAATGCCTTGAGCCACAAGGCCCGCGAATAGACGTTCCTGAGACATGGCAAGTCGCCCTACCTGAATGCAGTAACGAATGAGATAGGCAAAGCCAAGCAACAATGCCGTGACCCCAACAAAGCCAAGCTCTTCGCCAATGACTGCGAAGATAAAATCGGTATGAGGCAAGGGTAGATAGCCCAGCTTGGCCACCCCGGTGCCGAGCCCCGAACCAAAAAGTCCGCCATGACCAAACGCAATAAGGGCACCACAGAGCTGGTAGCCCGCCGCCTGGGCATGGCCTGCCTCACACGGTGTCAGGTAGGACATGATGCGTGCCACACGAAAGGGTGTGAGGTAGATGGCAAGCGCAAAGAAGGCAACCAGAAGAATAACCAGAGGAATCACCACACGAAGGCTCATGCCTCCAAGCAATAGAACCGCTGCTACGGTCACGGTGATGACAACGGTTGTACCGAGATCGGGCTGAGCCATAAGTAGGCTTATGACAATCACCATAAGCAAGCCAATGGGGGCGAGGCCCTTAATAAGGTCTTCGCGCATACGGTCGTGCCGACGTACGGCATAGGCCGCTGCAAAAATAATGGCCAAGAGCTTCATAAGCTCGGAGGGCTGGAAGGTTAGCGGCCCCACGGGGATGGCCCGAACCGCGCCATCCCGAACGAAGGAATCGCCACCAATAAACTTGAAGCCAAGCACAACAAGCAAAAGCAAGAGGCCAAAGGTAAAGAGCAGGCCCGAGTAGCGATGAAGGTCGTCCGAGGAAATGCGAAAGGCAAGCGCGAAGGCTAGAAGACCAAGAACCACATGCAGGGGATGGCCCTTTAGCTGCGCCCAGACAATAGATTCTGCATTACTGCTTGGCAAAGGGAGATTGGCGGAGTACACCATGACAAGGCCTGTCATGAGCATGGCAAGCACCACCCCCATGTAGCGACGGTCCAGTGTTAAGGGCAGTTGATTGGAAGCTGTCGCTAGCATGGCTGGCCTTCCCGCTCTGCAAGCCGAGTCACGGCCTGAGCAAACGTTTGCCCGCGGTCAATGTAGTTGTCAAACATGTCAAAACTTGCACAGGCAGGCGACAAGAGCACCATGACTCGGGCGCCCGTCTGCACGGAGTAATCGCGTGCCCAGTGCCATGCCTGTGAGACCGCCTCATCAAGACTCTGAGCCGATTGGACCTCAAGACCCGCCTGCTGACAGGCCTGGCCAATCTCGGGCCCCGCCTGGCCGATGGTGACTACATGGGCACGCCGTTCAGACAGAAGTCGAACCAGACCGGAGAAATCCTGTGACTTGCCGAGCCCACCAAGAATGATCGCGATCGGTCCGGAGGTGCCGCGAAGGGCGGCCATGGTAGCCCCCGTATTGGTTCCCTTGCTGTCGTTAATGAACTCCACCGAATCGATTTCGGCAACGGACTGCATGCGGTGTGGCTCGCCGCAGTATTGGGTTAAGGCATGCAGCATGGGGGCAAGCTCGGGGCAGACCTGCATGGCAAGACCCAAGGCAGCCATGGCATTTAGGCTGTTATGACCACCCGTGATACGCAGTGCCTCAATAGGAACAAGGCGTTGAGGCTTGAGCTCAGGGTCTTCAGGCCAATGGGCAATCCATTCGATGCCCTGATGGAGCAGGCCAAAACCAGGTCGATGGCTTGAGGCTGGACCAATTCCAAAGCTCACCATCGGGCGTGATTTCGTTTTGGGTCGTAAAGCCTCGATGGCTGCAAGCAAGGCCTCCTCACCCCGATTCACAACCATGGCGCATGGACTTGGCTGCCCAATACCAAAGACCCGAAGCTTAGCTGCAAGGTAATCCTGCATGCTGGGATGCCAGTCCAGATGGTCTTGGCTAAGGTTGAGCACCGTGGCCACGGTTGGCGTAAACCGATGGGCAAGCGCAAGCTGAAAGCTCGAGAGCTCAAGCACCCAGACCTGCGGCCACCGGGCCAAAGCCTCCCGTTCAAGCAGCCCTCTTAACAGCGAGGGGCCTTGGTTACCGGCCTCCTGCACGTCCATGCCAGCCGCGCGCAGCAGATGCGCGGTCAGCCTTGCGGTGGTTGTCTTGCCGTTGGTACCTGTGACTGCCACCACAGGGGGGCGGTCAAGCGCCAGGGTCTTGCCCTCATCCTCGGCGCTGTCCATTCGACCAAGATGACTTAAAGCCCAGTCGAAAAGGTCGAGCTCGCCCACCACGGTTAAGCCTTTTTCTTCGGCAGCATTCAAAAGCTCGGTTAACGGGCTCTGGCATTCGGAATGGGGACTGAGACCTGGCGAGAGAGCCAGCATCTGGCAATCATCGAGAAGCGAAGAAGGAAAGGGCGTGGGGAGCTGCCACTGAACGCGAAGGCCCTGCGGGATTGGCTGTTCAGTGCGGCTGTCCACCATAAGAACATCCGCCCCGCGACGCTGCAGCCAGTCAGCCATGGCACAGCCAGATTCCCCCGCACCCACTACAAGAACACGAAGCCCTTGCCATCCACTTTCTGGACAGGGCCATTGAACGGTCGGCATGTCTTTCATGGTTTAACGAATCTTTAAAGTGGCCAGTCCAGCGAGAACAAGCATCATCGTGATGATCCAGAAGCGCACAACCACCTGGGTCTCTTTCCAGCCCTTTTGCTCGTAGTGATGATGAAGAGGTGCCATAAGAAAAATGCGACGACCCTCTCCATAGCGATAGCGTGTGTACTTGAAGTAGGCCACCTGCAGCATGACCGAGAGGGTCTCGACAACGAAGACACCTCCCATAATGAAAAGCACAATTTCTTGACGAACCACAATGGCGACAACACCTAGCGCGCCGCCCAGGGCAAGGGCCCCCACGTCTCCCATAAAGACCTGTGCGGGATAGGCGTTAAACCATAAGAAGGCAAGGCCGGCTCCAACCAAGGCCGCACAAAAGACCGTGAGTTCACCAGCACCCGGAATGAACGGCAGCAATAGGTATTTGGAGAAAACTGCATTGCCGGCCACGTAGGCAAAGACGCCAAGAGCACCGGCAATAAGCACCGTGGGCATGATGGCAAGGCCATCCAAGCCATCGGTGAGGTTCACGGCATTGCTCGAGCCAACAATGACGAGGTAAGAAAGAATGACGAAGCCCCAGAGGCCAAGCGGATAGGCCACACTCTTAAAGAAAGGAACAATCAGGTCGGCCTGAGATGGCAGGGTGAAGAAAAAGCCGTTGGACCACCAGTGCTCGAAAAGGGCCCAGGCTTCCGTGCCGGAGGGTGCGGACACGGCAAAGGCAAGGTAGAAGGCAGCGACAAGACCGATAAGCGACTGCCAGAAAAACTTTGAGCCTGCAGAAAGGCCCTTCGGGTTTCGATGCACTACCTTTTTGTAGTCATCCACCCAGCCCACGGCGCCGAGACCCAGGGTGACAAGCAAGGCAGCCCATACAAACCTATTTGACAGGTCGGCCCAGAGCAGCGTGGTAACCCCGATCGACAACAGAATAAGTGACCCACCCATGGTTGGCGTTCCCGCTTTAATCAAGTGGGTCTGCGGACCATCGTCGCGAACCGACTGCCCAATTTTTAAACGGGTAAGTCGGCGAATGACCCGTGGCCCAAGGAAGAGCCCAATGAAGAGCGCTGTAAGACTGGCAAGCACCGCTCGAAGCGTAATGTAGCCAAAGACTCCTAAGCCACGAACAACCTCATCCAGCGACTGAAAGATTAGGAGGAGCATGCCAGGCCCTTTGTGTAGTGGTCCAAGACACCGTTTACAAGACGTTCAAGCCGCATAAAACGAGAGCCTTTTACCCAGGCGGTGAGCTCAGGCTTCTGAGCCTGAAAACCCAAAGGGGGGTGGGCTGCAGGCAGCCCCTTGAGCACCTGATGCAGGGCGGCAGAAAGGCTCGCCAAATCAGGAAAGGGTCTGCCAATTCCAAGCCTGCGCGCTGCGCTTGTCATAGCCTCTCCGAGTAGCCAGATCTCCTCAATGCCGGCCTGACTTGCCTTGTGCAAGACCTCTTCATGAAAGGCAGGCCCCTGATCGCCCACCTCACCCATGTCCCCAAGGATGATGAGGCGCGCACCTTCAAGTCCCGACAAGGCCTTCACCGCAGCAAGCACCGAGTCGGGATTGGCGTTATAACTGTCGTCGACAAGCCAGGCATTGGGTAGAACCTGGTGAACCTTGCCCCGCCCATTCACAGGCGCAAACCGCGCAAGGCCGCGTTGCAAACTCTTAGGTGCCACACCCATGGCCAAGGCAAGCCCCGCTGCCGCCGCAAGGTTACTGGCGTAATGCTCGCCGATGGCGGGCAGTCGCACGGGCCCCAGGGTCTCGGTGTCAACCGCCGAGAACGATGTCGATTCCGCTGGGCGCTCAATGACGAGGCTCACAGCCAGGCCGGGTCCAGGCTCTGCTACTGCGCGAAGCTCGAGATTCGGCTTGCCCAGTGGACGCTGGCCCCAGGCCGTTGTGCTTGCGGGCTGGCCCCGCAGCCCAAAACGAATCAGCTGAATATCGGGACGCGCCTGAAGAATCTTGGCCCAGAGCGGCTCATGGTCGAGATCACAGGGCAGTGCGGCAAAGCCCTTGGGCTGAACGAAGCTTAGAGCCGAGCCATTCTCCCTGGCACAGGCCTCAATAGTCTGCATGAACTCCTGATGCTCGCGTTGGGCGTTGGTAATGACCACCGCCGTTGGAGCGGCAGCTTTGGCCAGCCCTTCAATCTCGTTGGGATGGTTCATACCAATTTCAACCACTGCCACACGGTGTCGAGGCCGAAGTCCAAGCAAAGTCATGGGCAGCCCAATGTGATTATTCAAATTGCCTCGAGTGGCATGGACATGGCCCTGACCAAAGGCCTCAAGCAAGGCAAGGTTCGTCATTTCTTTGACGGTTGTCTTGCCATTGGATCCAAGTACGGCCGCCAAAGGTCCCGCCCACCAAAGGCGCCAATGCGCGGCAAGGCTTGTAAGGGCCTGCTGCACATCACGAACCGGAATAAGCCGACGGCTTTGGTCGTCGCTGATGCCCATGGGTATGCCTTGGGCATAAGCAACCAAGGCAGCACGCGCGCCCTGTTGAAGTGCCGTCACAACAAAGTCGTGGCCATCAAAGGTCTCGCCCTTAAGCGCCACAAAAAGGCCGTGGCGGCAGGGCTGGCGACTGTCACTGCTGATGGCCCCAAGAGGCTCAAGCCAATCCGAGGGCCGCGCCTGTGAGCCGGAGGGATTCAGGCGGCTGTCCTCGAGCCCATCAGGCAAAAGCCCATCAGTACGCAGCCATTCGTAGATCATATGAAGACTCGGCAAAGGCCGATAACTCTCAAGAAACTGCAAAGCCACCTGACGATCATCGAAGGGGAGCCGAACGCCCTGAACCTCCTGGTAGGTCTCATGGCCTTTTCCGGCAATCAGAACATGATCAGCGGGTCCTGCAAGATCAATGGCCTTCGCAATGGCAAGCCTTCGGTCAAGCTCCACCAAAACATGCCGCCGCTGGTCATGCTCAAGGCCTGTGAGAATTTGATTAACAATCTCCTCGGGGTTCTCAGTGCGCGGGTTGTCCGATGTAACCACCATCTGGTCCGCGCCAGCGAAGGCGGCCTTTGCCATAAGCGGCCGCTTCGCGACATCACGGTCACCTCCGCAGCCAAAGACAACGATGAGCTCCCCCTTTGAGGCACTGGCCAGCGGCCGTAGCGCTCGAAGTGCCTGTTCAAGGGCATCGGCCGTATGCGCAAAGTCAACCCAGACGGTCGGTCTTGGATGGCTGGCGCGCTCTGGGGGGACCGTCCTGCCTCTAAAGGGTTCAAGCCTTTGCAGGCGACCTTCGGGAAGAACAAACCGATTCAATGCATGCAGCAGTCGATCGGGCGTGAAGCCACAACTGTGCAGTAACCCGGCCACCACCGCGGCATTCTGAAGGTTATGCAGACCAGGCAAGGGAAAGTCTTTGAACACGGCTGCGGACAACCCTGGGCCTGCGTCGGCCATCTGAAGAGCGATCTGCAGCGAGCCTTCCGCACTCAATCGCGTTAGAAGCCTTAACTGAGATGCTGCAGTGATTGACCTACCGGAAGACTGATGGGCGCTTGGCTGCTGAAGCGCTTGGACGACAACAGCTAGGCGCTTTGCCGACTTGGAAGCGGCCTGATGTATGACCTCGGGCAGGGGGTCTTGGCCTTCTATGGGTTCAGCAAGCACCGAGTGGTCAAGCCCAGGGGCTTCAAACAATAGGGC
>JAURCW010000150.1 GCA_030828265.1 Burkholderiales bacterium
AGCGAACGAGGTTTTAATTCGTGTTGTTGCTGCAGGCGTGAATCGCCCAGATGTTTTGCAGCGTATGGGGCTCTACGACCCGCCGGCAGGTGCTTCGTTAATTCCTGGGCTTGAGGTGGCCGGTGAGATTGTTCGGTGTGGATCGGAATGTGAACACTATAAGCCTGGGGACCTTGTATGTGCCTTGGTTTCGGGCGGAGGCTACGCGGAGTACTGCCTTGCACAGAGTCGCAGACTTTGCCCATTCCGAAGGGGCTTACGTTTACGCAGGCGGCAGGAATTCCAGAAACCCACTTCACTGTCTGGTCCAATGTCTTTGACCGTGGAGAGCTGCAGGCCGGGCAAAGTGTGCTTATTCATGGGGGCTCAAGCGGTATTGGTACGACCGCCATACAGCTTGCTCATCAGTTTGGCGCTAGAGTTTTTGCCACAGCAGGCAGCATCGAAAAGTGTCAAGCCTGTCTTGGTCTCGGCACCGACAAGGCCATCAATTACAAGACCGAAGATTTTCTTAGCATCGTGAAAGAAGAGACTCAGGGCCGCGGGGTCGACCTTGTTCTCGATATGGTTGGTGGCAAGAATATCCAAAAGAATATTCGTAGCCTTGCCCCAGACGGACGTCTGGTTCATATTGCGTTTTTAGAGTCGTCCGTCGCCGAGATTGATCTTATGCCCGTCATGCTTAAGCGGCTCACTATTACAGGCTCAACACTGAGACCACGTACCCTTGGCCAAAAGGCAGAAATCGCCTCTAAGCTTCAGACCCACGTCTGGCCGCTTTTTGAATCAAAGAAGATTCAGGTTGTCGTTGACAGCTGCTTTAGCCTTGAGCAGGTGTCACAGGCGCATATGCTCATGGAATCAAGTACGCATATCGGCAAGATCATTCTTAGGCTCTCAGAGGAGGCCGACAAGGTTTGTTGAACCCTTGAGCTTTTTAGGCTGCTAGGCCGTAGTACAGAAAATGTCGACGGCGCACTCAAAAGTCTGTCGGTGCGCCTGAACCGTAAGTGCAATAGGGTCTGCATAGCCGCCGGCCATGGCCACAGCAATTGGAATACTTCGCTTTTTTGCAAATGCGAAAACAGCCTCATCCCTGGCCCGTAGCCCTTTATGGCTGAGGCTTAGACGCCCGAGCCTGTCATCCTCAAGCGGGTCAGCGCCGGCCAGGTAAATAATCAGGTCGTGCTCTGCAGCCGCGTCGAGGGCGCTGAGTAGACCCTTGAGCGCCTCAAGATACTCCTCATCAGCAGTGCCGTCTGCAAGTGCAATATCAATGTCGGAGCGTGTCTTTCTAAAAGGAAAGTTCGACGCTCCGTGAATGGAGCAGGTTAAGGTTTTATCTCGTCCGGCCAGAATGGCTGCTGTTCCATCCCCTTGGTGAACATCCAGATCAATAATTGTGATCTGTCCAAGACCCCAGTGGGTCTGCATCCAGCAAACGGCAACAGCAGCGTCGTTGAAGCAACAGTAGCCTGAGCCAAAGTCGCGGTGAGCATGGTGGGTTCCGCCTGCCAAATTGAAAGCAACCCTTTGCTCCGAGCAATAGGCGGCCTCGCAGGCTGCAATGGTTGCGCCTACTGACCTCCGAGAGCGCTCCACCATGGCCGGTGACCATGGGAAGCCAATTCGTCTCATGGCTTTTTCATCCAACGATCCCGTACAAAGTTGCTCCACGTAAACAGGGTCATGACATAAGAGGAGTTGCTCATCAGTTGCTGCTGGGGGGCTTTCAAGTGAAATCGCTGTGACGTTCGACAGCGACTCTTTGAGCATGCGGTACTTCTCCATGGGGAAACGATGCCCTGCAGGCAGTGGCAACTCAAACTGATCGGTGCTGAAAGCCTTGATTAAAAAATCTGGTCGAGCCATAGCCTCAAACGCATCCCAATCTCGGTGGTGTAGCCCACCGTGACCCAGTCAAGCTCGTTGCGCTCAGTAATAACCATAAAGCTGGGAACCGCTCTTAACCCCAGTTCAGAGAGCCATTGACCTGAAGGGTCCACCAGTGTGCGTAGTGAAAGGCTACGATCCTTTAGAACCTGGCTAACCCTCTCGGGCCCGCCGGATTGAACAGCAACGGAAACAACAGAGTGGTCTTGATGCAAAGACTGCAGACTTGATTCTTGAATTTTGCAAATACTGCACCATTCGGCCCAGAGGTAAAGAGCAACGGGGCGAGAGGGGTTTTCGGCTCTTAGTTCGGCAATGAGATCTTTAATAAGAACCGTCCTTGCCTGTTCGTTAGGTTCAAGTAAAACGAACTCCGTCTGAGCGAATGCCGCAGGTAGCCCGTTGGATTGAAAATCTTTTGTTTGCCAGAGATGGATGCCGATAAGAACGAAAAGGAAAATACCAAGACTCGACCCATACCGCAGCCCGTAGTTAACCAAACGACGCAGTGCGCTGACGGGCAGGGCTGGCAAAGTTTTAAGAGCCTACGTCAAGGTAGCCCGGGCAGGTGGCGCCCTTTGGAATAACCTCGCGCTCTTTCTTGCCGTTGGGGCACTTGTAAATGCATGCCGTTCGCGTTTTGTCCCGATTCTCTTGCCTCTCAGACAAATAGCATTTCACCGATTTGGTGCTGGCAATCTGTTGGGCATGGGTACTCTGTGGCAAAAGGCAGGCAATTAGCACGCCATATGCAATGCCGTGAAGGTCTTGTTTTGATAGTCTCACTTGTAGGCTCCTTGGGCTTGACCTACTGAAAGTATAGAGCCCTTGCAAGGGCGAGGCAGTTCTAAGGCACCGGTAAAAGCCATGAAAACGGCATAAGAAGGAACTGAAGGATGGCCCTACTGAACTCCATGGTGGGTAGCATCCAATGGGTTCCAAGCACGCCGGTTAGAAGCAGTCCAAGAACGATCCAAATACCAAACGGTTCAATTCTGCTTATTTGAATAGCAAGCCGTGTGGGCACAAGGCCAACAAGAACTCTCCCGCCATCAAGGGGCGGAATCGGAAGAAGGTTGAAGCAGAAAATGATCAGGTTAGCCAGAATGCCTGCTTGACAGATCTTATAAGCAACAGTCTCCTCAAGACCGAACCCAATAAGCGCGATCATCAGAAGGCCCCAGACGAATGCCTGAATGAAATTCATGGCAGGCCCTGCAAAGGCCACCGGAATCATGTCGCGCTTTGGACTTCGAAGCCGCCCGAACTGCACCGGTACAGGCTTTGCCCATCCGAAAAGAAACTGTCCCTGGGTCAGCAACAGAATGCCAATGGGCATTGCGATCGTGCCAATAAGGTCGATGTGTCGCAAAGGGTTGAGGCTAACGCGGCCGAGAAGGTAGGCTGTGGGGTCGCCGAGAGCCTTGGCTGCGTAACCATGCGCCGCCTCGTGAAGCGTGATGGCTAGAACAACGGGGACGGCAAAAATAAGAATGGTGTTGAACAAGTCGGGCATGGAGGAACCTAGGGCCTTTAGGCGCAGTCAGACAGCGAGGGGCCCATTCTCGCACGCCCACCCTTGGTTCCGTGGCCTGCCTGACTTGTCGATCAATGAGGCTTATCCGTCTGCGGGCCTTGGGGTGACTACTGACTTTGTACGCAGAAGAAACCACCACCTTGATACTCCACGCCCTGGTTGTCTTTTGCCT
>JAURCW010000148.1 GCA_030828265.1 Burkholderiales bacterium
CTGCCAAGGGGAGCCCATCTGCGTTGTGGTGGTCCAGAGGTTCTCAATGGGCAGGTTGGGAAAGGCGGTTGGGTTAAAGGCGGGGTTGTCGCACTTGGTCTCGGCAAGCTCTTTGAGCTCGTCATAGCTTGGAACACGCCAGGTTTTACCCGAGGCCTTCGAAAATTCGGCTGCATAGCTTTGGGCTTCTTCAAAGGACAATTCGGCAGGGTCGCCCACACAGGCGTCGTTCAGCCAAGCCATGCCCGCTGCGCAGCGATACCAGAGTAGTTTGGAGGCCGTATCCTGAACAACCTCAGGGCTTTGGAGCTTGAACCGGCCCATGTCTCCAGCAGTAAAATAAGCATCGCATGCGGGCGTCTGCCGAAGGGATTCCGCACAGCCTAATAACCCAACAAAGCAAGCTGCGCTAAGTCCAATTTGCCAGATACGCTTTAATGCATGGTGGCCGGTCATCAAGTCTTCAAGTGATTGGTCGAATCTGACTTTACTATACGCGAATGACTTAACCGCAGAGGAGCTTTTAGGCTATGGATATCGCAACCATTGTTGGTCTTGGAGGGGCATTTGCCATGGTGGTTATGGCCATGGGCGACCCCGGGCCGTTTGTGGATGTGCCTTCCTTGCTTATCGTGGTGCTGGGTACTGCCTTCGTTGTTTTGGCCAGGTCATCCATCCCCTAGTTTATTGGCGCGATTACTTATGCCCTGAAAACGATCAAGTTCAAGGCCGAGACCCCCATTGAGCTTATCGAGAAGCTTGTTGAGCTGGGCACCATTGCCAAGAAAGACGGAATGATTGCTCTTGAGGGCCAGGACATTGCCAACAAGTTTCTGGCGAAGGGTGTGCGCATGATGGTGGACGGCACCGATGCCAAGCTCATTCAAAAGGCCATGGAAATTGAGGCGGCTCAAGTTAAGTACCAGGCCGGCCTCGCCAAGCTTGTCTGGGAATCTATTAAAGAGGTGGCACCTGCCATGGGCATGATTGGAACGCTTGTGGGTCTGGTGATTATGTTGGGCAACATGTCCGACCCGAAGTCCATTGGCCCTGCCTTTGCGGTGGCCTTGTTAACAACCATGTACGGCGCCGTTATTGCCAACATGATTGCCATTCCGGTCATTCAGAAGGTGGTGAACAACGATGCCAAGGTTGATCTAAATAACCAACTTATCGTTGAGGCGCTTATGTTTATTGCCAGTGGCGGTAATCCACGGTTATTGCCCGATGTGCTTGCAGGCTATGTGGCGCCGAAAGATCAGGCCAAGCTTGAGGCAATCAAAGGCTAAAGGCTAAGCGGTAAACGGGTTTAGGGGCTCTTGTGTTTGGAGCCCCTGCGACGATAGGCGAGCGAAAAGGTAAGAGGCGGTATGGCAGACGACGATAAAAAGCCGGACGAGGAAGAGGTTAAGGCCGAAGGCGCGGAAGGCGCCGAGGCCGAGGCACCACCACCTCCGCCACCCGAGGAAGAGGCACCCGCTGAAGAAGCGCCAGCCGCTGAAGAGGAGGAGGAGACCAAATGCGAGGAATGTCCCGAGTGTCCTCCTGTGGGCGCACCTGCCTGGATGGCCACCTTTGCCGACATGGCCACACTGCTCATGGCCTTCTTCGTTCTTATTTTGTCGTTCGCAGAAATGAACGTGCCCAAGTTCAAGCAGATCTCGGGCTCCTTAAAAAATTCATTCGGTGTGCAGCGACTTATTCCAACCGTTGAGCCGCCCAAGGCCCAAAGCATCATCGCTCAGCAGTTTTCTCCCGCCGTGGCTCAGCCCACGGTGATCGATAGCATTCGTCAGGACACCACCAACGATCGTCAAGAAAACGTTGAGCTAAAGACAGAAACCAAAACAGAAGATCCACGCCCCGATCCCGAAACCCAGGCGCAGGCCAAGGCCGTTGAGAAGGCGCTGGCCGAGGAAATCGCCAAGGGTCTGGTTGAGGTCAAGGCCGAGGGTAAGAAAGTGGTGGTTCAAATGAACCCGCCTGTGGGTAAGGACCAAGGCCAGGGGGGTGGCGCAGGCACCGAAGGGTCTAAGGCGGCAGGTGGTGGGGCGAAGGGCGAGTCAAGTGCTGGCGGCGGGGAGCAGGGCGCCAAGATGGCAGGGGCCGCCGACAAGGGTGAGTCTGTTGCGGGCGGCGGTACGGGCCAGAAGGGCGAGTCCACGGCGGGGGTCGTTCCGCAAGAAACCATTGAGATCTTTGCCAAGGTGGCTCAGGTTCAGTCACAAATTACCGCCCAGGTGGAGGTGCGTGCAGCAGGTGCGCAGGCCGAAGGCGCCGGCGGGGCAACCGGCCAGGCAGGCAGCAAGGCCGGAGCGGCGGGCACCGCGGGTGCTAGCGAGGCTGAAGTGGCCAATCGCTTGCAGCAAATTCAAAGTGACCTTGCCAAAGAAATTGCCAACGGCCAGGCCGAGGTTTTTCGTGATGGCATGAAGATTGTGATTCGTCTTGCGGAGCAGGGGTCGTTCGTAAGTGGCCGGTCCGAGCTTCAGCAAAGTTTCCTGCCTTTGCTTGAAAAGGTTGGTAAGACCGTGGCCACGGGCAATGGTCAGGTGAAGATCGAGGGCCATACCGACAACGTTCCCGTTGTTATGAATGAACGGTTTAAATCGAACTGGGATTTATCGGCCGCGCGATCCTCCGCAGTAGCCGACTTCATGTCTCAGCGGGCGGGTGTGGCCATGAGCCGTATTAGTGTGAGTGGTCATGCCGACACGAGGCCGGTTGACTCCAATGACACCGCAGCAGGCCGGGCGAAAAACCGACGCATCGAAATTATTGTTGACGGCTGATCTAAGCGGTTGAAGGCTCGTCGGCCTGGGCCTTCAGGTTGTACTTGTTGATCTTTTCAATCAGCGTTGTGCGCTGTATGGCCAAAATACGAGCCGTTTGGGACACATTGCCCTCGGCCTGTTGAAGGGCCTGCTCAATCAGTGTTTTTTCCAGTTCTGCAATACGTTGTTTCAGCGGAATGGAATCAATGGCAGGCAAGGGCGTGCCTTGGGCCAAGGCAATGAGATCTTCAATGGGGTTGTAGTCGGCGGGGCCAAGCGGTGTTTCAGGCAGCGCGCTTGGGGCATCTCCAACATCTGCCAAGTCCGTTGCGGCGACGGTGTCTGCGACCGGAATATTCGAGTTACCACTCTCAGAGGTAGCTTGGACCGGGGAGGGCTCCGGCAGCTTCACTGTCACTGTTGTACCCGCAGGGTCACCCGCAAGCCGGTCGCGCAACCCCTTAGGCAACATCATGGTGGGAATGTCGGTGTAGCAAATGGATTTGCCTGGGAAAAGCGCGCTGAAGCGCGCCATAAGGTTGGAAAGCTCGCGAATATTACCTGGCCAGGGATAGCTAAGCAGTTCTTCCATGAGCCGCTCAGAGAGCTCCACGGGAAGCTTGTTGGGGTTGGCATGCACCTTGGCAAAATGCTCGCAGAGGGCAGCAATGTCTTCCGGCCGCTCTCGCAGAGGTGGCGTTGTAACCGGAAGCACATTAAGTCGGTAGTACAGGTCTTCACGAAAACGCCCCGCCTGAACCTCCGATTCAAGGTCTTTGTGGGTAGCAGCTACCACACGCACGTTGATGTCCACGGGCTTGTTCGAACCAATGGGGTCCACCGACCGTTCTTGCAGAACGCGCAGAAGTTTGACCTGCATATCAAGGGGCAGGTCGCCAATTTCATCAA
>JAURCW010000069.1 GCA_030828265.1 Burkholderiales bacterium
GCTCTAACCGCTTAAGTTTCGGGCCTCGACTCGGGCCATTGGGCAAGAACTGAGCGATGGGCAGAGACCTTATCCCCAACAGACACCTCTGATCGTGATCCCTCGGGAAGGAAGATGTCGACCCGCGAGCCAAAGCGAATAAAGCCATAACGTGCGCCGCGCCCAAGCTGATCCCCTTCCTCAACATAACAGAGGATTCGACGCGCAATAAGACCTGCCACCTGCACACAGGTGAGGCGGCGACCTAGCGAGTCAGCCAAAACAATAAGGTTACGCTCATTCTCAAGAGAAGCCTTATCAAGCGCGGCGTTTAAGAATCGTCCCGGAAAATACTGCACATGCTTCACCTGACCCGCGATGGGAGAACGGTTAGAATGCACATTAAAAACATTCATGAAGACACTGATTTTCAATGACATTTCATTTGTTACCGGATCGCGCTCGGGGCCCACATAAACAATGCGGCCATCGGCGGGCGAGGCAATGGCATCGGGGTCGGACGGTCCTGTACGCGGAGGATCGCGAAAGAACTGAATGACGAAAACTGCAATAACCCACAGGGGAATGGCGGCCAAGTCGGCACCGAGTCCGGTGACGATGACAGCAAGGCTGACCGAGAGGGCAACAAACCCCCAGCCCTCTTTCGCAATAATGGGATGGGGGTACCGCTGAATATCAGGTGAATTCAAGATAACGATTAATTCTTGGTTTGATCGACAAGCTTATTGGCTTTAATCCAGGGCATCATGGCGCGCAGCTTCTCACCCACCTGCTCAATGGGGTGCTCGGCCATCAGGCGACGACGCGACAAAAGCGTAGGAGCGCCAGCACGGTTTTCCAAGATGAACTCTTTGGCGTATTCCCCGGTTTGAATGCGCACCAAGGCTTCTTTCATGGCGGCCTTCGCCTCGGGACCGACCACTTTTGGGCCCGTCACATACTCACCAAACTCAGCATTGTTTGAGATGGAGTAGTTCATGTTGGCAATGCCACCTTCGTAAATCAGGTCGACAATCAGCTTAAGCTCGTGAAGACACTCAAAGTAGGCCATTTCAGGGGCATAACCCGCTTCAACCAAGGTTTCAAAGCCTGCCTTAATGAGCTCCACCGTGCCGCCACAAAGCACAGCCTGTTCACCAAACAGGTCGGTCTCGGTCTCTTCACGGAAGTTGGTTTGGATAATGCCAGCCTTACCACCGCCAATGGCACTGGCATAGGCCAAGGCCACATTACGGGCATTGCCGGTGGTGTCTTGGTGAACAGCAATAAGACAGGGAACCCCGCCGCCCTGGGCATAGGTGCCACGCACGGTGTGGCCCGGGGCCTTTGGAGCAATCATGATGACGTCCAGGTCGGCCCTTGGAGAGACCTGACCGTAATGCACGTTAAAACCGTGGGCGAAAGCAAGCGCTGCATTTTGTTTAATAACGGGAGCAATGTCGGCCTGGTAAACCGAGGCAATGGTCTCATCGGGCATAAGAAGCATCACCAGGTCGGCATCCTTCACAGCATCGCGAATCTCAGCAACCTTAAGGCCAGCCTTTTCGGCCTTGCCCCACGAGGCACCCTCTTTACGAAGACCCACCACGACATTCATTCCGCTGTCGTTAAGGTTTAAGGCATGGGCATGGCCCTGCGAGCCATAACCAATGATGGCAATGCGCTTGCCTTTTAATAAAGAGAGGTCACAGTCCTTGTCATAGAACACATTCATGGGAAGACGCCTTTCGCTGTGGAGCAGTTCGTAAAAAATTAAACCCGCAGAACACGATCGCCACGGGCAATGCCCGAGGCGCCGGTTCGTACGGTTTCCAAAATGCAGTCCGACTCAAGGGCCTCTAAGAACCCATCGAGTTTCGTGCTGTCGCCAGTAAGCTCAATGGTGTAGCTTTTATCGGTGACATCAATGATGCGGCCGCGGAAGATGTCGGCCATACGCTTCATTTCCTCGCGCTCGCGCCCAATGGCTCGAACCTTTACAAGCATAAGCTCGCGCTCAATATGCGGCTGCTCGGCCAGGTCCATAAGCTTCACGACCTCCACGAGCCGATTAAGATGCTTCGTAATTTGCTCAATAACATCGTCCGACCCACGGGTTACGATGGTCATTCGCGAGAGCGAAGCGTCTTCCGTAGGCGCAACGGTTAGGGTCTCGATGTTGTAACCCCGGGCCGAGAATAAACCCACAACCCGCGACAAGGCCCCCGGCTCGTTCTCGAGCAGCACAGAAATAATATGTTTCATTGTTCTTATCCTTATCTGGCCTAGAGCTCTTCAGCGCCTAAGAGCATCTCGGTAAGACCTTTACCCGACTGCACCATGGGCCAGACGTTTTCTGTTTGGTCGGTAATGAAGTCCATAAAGACGAGCCGGTCTTTCAGAGCGAACGCCTCGCGCACAGCGCCTTCCACGTCAGCCGGCTTATCAATGCGCATGCCCACATGACCATAGGACTCGGCCAGCTTTACAAAATCGGGCAAGGAATCCATGTAGCTCTCTGAGTAACGGCTTCCGTACTCAATTTCTTGCCACTGGCGAACCATGCCCAGGTAACGGTTATTGAGGTTCACAATTTTGATGGGAAGACGGTACTGCTGGCAGGTGGAGAGCTCTTGAATACACATTTGAATGGAGGCCTCCCCCGTGATGCAAACCGCCTCCGCCTCGGGGTTGGCAAACTTCACGCCCATGGCGTAGGGCAGCCCTACCCCCATGGTGCCAAGGCCACCGGAGTTGATCCAGCGCCTCGGCTTATCAAACTTATAGTACTGGGCGGCCCACATTTGATGCTGGCCTACGTCGGAGGTCACGAAGGCATCGCCCTTGGTATGACGCCAGACAGCCTCCACAACCGACTGGGGCTTGATGAAGGTGTCGCTGGTTTTATACGCCAGGCAGTCTTTGGTGCGCCACTGCTCAATCTGTGCCCACCAGTTTGAAAGGCCCGGCGAGCTAGGCTTTTCGCCGGGCTTAATGGACTCTTTCAGAATGGACAGAAGCTCAACCATCACTTCTTTCACATCGCCCACGATGGGGACATCCACCTTCACCCGCTTGGAAATGGACGAGGGGTCGATGTCGATGTGAATAATTTTTCGCGGATTCTGAGCAAAGTGCTTGGGGTTGCCAATCACGCGGTCATCGAAGCGGGCACCAATAGCAATAAGAACATCGCAGTTCTGCATGGACATATTGCACTCATAGGTTCCGTGCATGCCGGGCATGCCAAGAAACTTTTTGTCGGTGGCCTTGTAGGCTCCCAGGCCCATAAGCGTATTGGTGCAGGGGTAGCCAAGGAGATCGACCAGCTCGTTGAGCTCACGCGAGGCATTGGCAAGAATAACGCCACCCCCGGTGTAGATCATGGGGCGCTCGGCCGAGAGGATCATCTGCGCAGCCTTGCGGATTTGCCCGGAATGGCCCTTCACCACAGGGTTGTAGGAGCGCATGCTGATGGTCTGCGGGTATTCGTACTTGCACTTGGCCACCGTGATGTCTTTGGGTACATCAACAAGCACCGGGCCCGGTCGGCCCGTGCTGGCAAGGTGAAAGGCCTTCTTCATGGTGACCGCGAGGTCTTTCACGTCCTTAACCAGAAAGTTATGCTTCACGCAAGGCCGAGTAATGCCCACTGTGTCGCACTCTTGGAAGGCATCCAGACCAATGGCATGGGTAGGTACCTGGCCGCTAATGATGACCATGGGGACCGAGTCCATGTAGGCTGTGGCAATACCAGTTACGGCGTTGGTTACCCCTGGGCCACTGGTCACAATGCAGACGCCAACCTTTTCGCTTGAGCGCGCATAGGCGTCGGCCGCATGAACGGCCGCCTGCTCATGGCGCACAAGAATATGCTGAATTGTTTTTTGTTTAAATATTTCGTCGTAAATGTAGAGAACGGCTCCGCCGGGGTAGCCAAAGAGATGCTCTACTTTTTCTTCCTGGAGGCAACGCACCAGGATTTCTGCGCCAGTCAATTCCATATGTTTCGGTCCTAAACAGTTCCAGAGTTCCCTGCCCGCCGGTGCCACCGAGCAAACTCGGCGACACAGACCTTGGTACGGGGCCTTTGAGCTGATGGATCGTGGACGGAAGGCCTTTTTGGGGCCACCGTCAACGGCATTCCTCTATCAGTCGCTTGCCAATGGTTTTTAGCAAGCCCTAGATGATAGGTGGCTGTAATTATTCGGTCAAATTGATTAGGGAAAACCGGGTTGCGAAACAGCCGATTCCTAAACGCGATGAATAAGCTGGGTACCCGCCATGAGATCGTGCAGGGTTTGACGGTCGCGCCGAAAGAGCGCTACAAGCAGCCAGAGCCCTGACACCAGGCTTAGCGTCGCCCAGAAAAATCGACGAAGTGCCTGACCCCGGCTTATAGGGCCTCCCGACTGGCGGTCAATAACCAGAATATGCAAAGTCTGCATGGGAAGCGTCACCCGCCCTCGGCTCCAGCCCCAGACGAAATAGGCCGCAATGGCACTGTAGACACAGACCTGAAGGCCAATTCGGCGTAAAAGCTCTGCACTGGCCGATTGGCCAACCTCGGCCTCGGCCGCGGCCTCAGGCGGTGGGCTTCCGGTTAGCACGGTGTAAATGAAGGCCACCACGAGCACCGGCCCCACAAGCAGAAACACCTCGTAGCCCATGCTGACAAACCGGCGCCAGATGGAGACAAACCGACGCTGGTCGGCAGGCACTGGCGCCAGCCACTGGCTGCGCGAGGACGTATTAGTGGACGATTCGCTCAAAAGACAGCTGCCCCTCTTTAAGGTCGACGGGAATGACATCGTTGGGGCCGAACTTGCCTTCCAGAATGAGCTTGGCCACCGGGTTCTCAATGCGCGACTGAATGGCCAGCCTTAACGGACGCGCGCCGAATAGGGGATCAAAGCCCACCTTGGCAATTTCGTCAAGCGCTTCCTCGGAGACCTCCAGCTGCATGTCCCGCTCCGCTAGGCGGGCAGCCAGACGCTGCAACTGAATACCTGCGATGCGTCGAACATGATCCTGGCCGAGCGCGTGGAACACCACAATCTCATCGATTCGATTAATAAACTCGGGCCGGAAATGGTTCTTCACCTCGACCATCACCGCGTCTTTAATGTCACCAAGGGGCTGGCCCGACATGCGCTGAATTTCGTGGGAACCAAGGTTGGAGGTCATGACCACGACGGTGTTACGGAAATCAACCGTGCGACCCTGACCGTCGGTAAGCCTACCGTCGTCGAGCACCTGAAGCAGCACGTTAAAGACATCGGGGTGAGCCTTTTCCACCTCATCCAGCAGAATAACGCTGTAGGGCTTACGCCTTACGGCCTCGGTCAGCGTTCCCCCTTGGTCGTAGCCCACATAGCCCGGGGGCGCGCCAATAAGACGGGAAACGGAATGCTTTTCCATGAACTCACTCATGTCAATTCGAACCAGGTGGTCCTCGGAGTCAAATAGGAACTGGGCAAGCGCCTTACAGAGCTCGGTCTTGCCAACACCTGTGGGGCCAAGAAACAGAAAGGAGCCATAAGGCCGGTTGGGGTCAGACAGACCTGCACGGGATCGCCGAATGGCATCGGCCACCAGGGTGACGGCCTCATCCTGACCCACGAGCCGGTTGTGCAAGGTTGTCTCCATGTCCAAGAGCTTTTCACGCTCGCCCTGCATCATCCGACTTACCGGAATACCCGTAGCCCGCGAGACCACCTCGGCAATTTCTTCAGCACCCACCTGCGTGCGCAAAAGCTTGGGACGCTGGGAGGCGGCCTCGCGCCCACCCTTGCTGGCAATGTCGTCTGCAGTTTTTAGCTTGGCCTCAAGCTCGGGCAGCCGGCCGTATTGCAGCTCCGACACCTTCTGCCAGTCACCTTTACGTGTGTGCTGCTCGATTTCGAGCTTGACGCGTTCAATGTCCTCTTTGATGAACTGCGTGCCCTGAACCGCCATTTTCTCGGCACGCCATATTTCTTCAAGGTCGGCCGCCTCTCGCTCAAGACGACCAATCTCTTCTTCAATGAGGTCGAAACGTTTCTTCGAGGCATCGTCTTTTTCTTTGCGTACGGCCTCACGCTCAATTTTTAACTGGATCAGCCGTCGGTCGAGTTTGTCCATGGACTCGGGCTTGGAGTCAATCTCCATTTTGATGCGGCTTGCGGCCTCGTCGATGAGATCGATGGCCTTATCGGGCAAGAAACGATCGGTAATGTACCGGTTTGAAAGTTCTGCCGCTGCAACAATGGCCGGGTCGGTAATCTCAACGCCGTGGTGAAGCTCATAACGCTCTTGAAGGCCGCGAAGAATGGCAATGGTGGCCTCGACCGTGGGCTCCCCGACGATCACCTTCTGAAAACGTCGCTCAAGGGCGGCATCTTTTTCGATGTACTTGCGGTATTCATCGAGCGTTGTCGCACCGATGCAATGCAGCTCGCCACGCGACAAGGCGGGCTTCAACATATTGCCGGCGTCCATGGCGCCTTCGGCCTTACCCGCGCCAACCATGGTGTGAATCTCATCGATGAAGACGATGGGATGACCACCCTGCTCGGACATGGCAGCAACGTCTTTCAGCACGGCTTTCAGACGCTCTTCA
>JAURCW010000187.1 GCA_030828265.1 Burkholderiales bacterium
GCAGCATGTAAAACTTGGCGGCACCGATTCGATCGAGCCAAAAGTTATGAACATGACCAGCAAAAATTGTCTCGACAGTCGCCTGCTCAAGCGCGTTCAAAAGCCAAGCTCGTTCAGGCTGGTCGATGTTGTCGTAATTGCCGGGTTCATCAGGCCGCCATAAATAAGGTGGATAGTGCATAAAGACGAATCGATGACCTAGGCAAGGTTTCTTGAGAGCCGATTCGAGCCATTCCCTTTGATCCTCTTCTTCGGGGAGCCCAGAGTTTACGAGCACGGTATTCAGAAAAAGCAACTGATCAGCCCCGTGGTTCACTTCAAAAAAGTCGGGCCCAAAGTGGTGTCGATACTTTTCAAGATAGACAGAGCAAATCTGGTCGGCGGGCATCCAGTCCACCCTTTTGTCGCCGACATCATGGTTTCCAGGTACGCAATAAAGAGGAATCTTGAGGCAGCTTGTAATACTTTTAAATTCAGCAACGGCCTGCTCAAAACTCGGAAGACCTGGAACGGGGTGAACGATGTCACCTAGGTGAACCACGAAGGCTAGGCTCGACTGAATCTGAGCGACCTGTTCAAAAACATGGCGAGCACGTTGGTTTGCATAGGCATTGGTCTCGTAGGGTGAGGTTCCGCCAACGTCGACTTCATTAACGTGAGTGTCGGCGATGACAGCAAATGAATAGCGAGACTTTTTGAGGCTGCCGGGCCGAATCAATAGAGAATGGTTTGAGTAAGTTGTCATAACGAACACTTTTTAAAGGAGAGGTCCAGACAGAAACGCCCACTTAGGTTAAACAGCATAAGTCTTTTCGATAAGAGTCTTCTTGACTGTCGTTGAAGAAGGCCCTTAAATCCAAGGTAATGAAAAAGGAGACAGTTATGAAAAAAAGAAAGCCCAATTTCTTGGTGATTCTTATCGACGACCTGCGCTACGACGAATTTGGTGCAGGCGGGCATCCCTACATGAAAACCCCGAGTATTGACCGTATTGCGCACGAGGGCGCGCTTTTTACGCGGGCCTTTCACACCACTCCAATCTGCTCTCCAAACCGCGCCTCCATTATGTCGGGCCAGTATGCAAGCCGTCATGGCGTTATTGACAACGTAGCGCGCGACGCCATGAGCCATCGGCTGCCCAATTACCACCTTGAGTTGCAACAACTGGGCTACGAGACGGCGCACATTGGCAAGTGGCACATGGGTAACGATGGCAAACCTCGGCCCGGTTATGACTACTGGCTTAGCTACGACGGCCACGGCCGGTTGAACGATCCTGTGCTCAACAAAAATGGGCGTTACCAGGCGCACAAGGGCTACATCACCGACATCATGAATGACTACGCGGTGGATTATTTAAAGCGTAAGCGCACCAAGCCCTTCTCTCTTTTTTATGCCCACAAGGCGGTTCATCCCGATGCGGATCAAGCCGCAGACGGCAAGCTCACCATTCTTCCGAACGGCGGCTACATTGTTCCGAAGCGTCATCAGGGGCTTTATAAGAACGATGTCTTTCCGCCAACTCCCAACATGCTGTCGTCCGAGGAGGTTGTTAAAAACAAGCCTGCCTGGAAGGAATGCCTGGAACTTAAGAAAAAGCCTGCAGCCAAGACCTTATTGAAAGCCCTTCAGGCAGGAACGCAGCAAGAAATTCGGCTACGCGCGCAAATGATGGCGAGCGTGGACGAGGGCGTGGGCCGCATTCTGCAGACACTCGAGGAGCAGGGTGAGCTTGACAACACCTGCATTATTTTCTTTGGTGATAACGGGTATTTCTTTGGTGAGCATGGCCTTGGCCCAGAGCGCCGGTTTGCTTACGAGGAGGGCATTCGATCGCCCTTTGCAGTGCGCTATCCGCCCAAAATCAAGCCAGGCTCAAATCGGTCGCAGTTGGTTATCTGTCAAGACATTGCGCCAACTCTTATTGAGCTTGCGGGGGGACGTCCTGGTTCTCAGATTCAAGGGCGCTCGCTTGTACCTGTTTTCGAGTCCGCAAAGGCTAAGCATCGTCGTGCGTTTATGGTCGAGTACTGGGCGGAGAACGCCATGCCATGGCTGGTTGGAATGACCTACAAGGCGGTTCGAACACAACGCTACAAATACATTCACTGGGTGAACAGGGGGCAGGCGGGTGAACTTGATGAGCTCTACGACCTAAAAACGGACCCCTATGAGCTGAAGAACTTGTGTCAGGACCCTGGCTTTGCAGGCCAGAGGCGCAAGCTTCAAAAATCATTGCGCGGGCTGGTCAATCAGGCCCTTGGTTTGGCAGCGAAGTAACCCCAGTTCTTGTGGTGGGCGACCCTTGCGAGAGATCGTAGGAAGCCCCTTCTAGGGGTCAATCCGTAGGCCGAATTTGGGCCGTTTTGTGCCATAATGCAAGTCATGTATATGATACATATATCATGAGTATTCTAATCACCGAGTTCATGGGCGAGCAGGCTGTTCAGCGGCTTCGCGAGCAGTTCGAGGTTATTCACAAGCCGGACTCCTTTGCCATGCCCGAGCTGCTTGTCAATGAGCTTGCCGATGCTCGGGCTTTAATTGTTCGAAACCAGACCAAGGTGACCGAGGCCCTACTCAACTTAGCGCCGAGGTTAAAGTTCGTGGGTCGCCTGGGTGTGGGTCTGGATAACATCGACCTGGATGCCTGCAAAGCCCGAGGCATTAAGGTGATTCCAGCAACAGGTGCCAATGC
>JAURCW010000124.1 GCA_030828265.1 Burkholderiales bacterium
AACACGCAACATGGGGCAGACCTTTTCGACCTAAAGGTCATGGGTAACATCTACACCCGCATCATGAACCCGACGCAGGACATGCTTGAGCAACGGGTGGCTGCGCTTGAAGGTGGTATTGCCTCCCTTGCTCTGGCCTCGGGTCAGGCCGCCATAACCTATGCCATTCAGACCATTGCCGAGGCGGGGGACAACATTGTTTCAGCGGCCACCCTTTATGGCGGAACGTACAACTTGTTTGCCCACACCATGCCGCAATACGGCATTCAGGTGCGGTTTGCCGACTATCGAAAGCCGGAGTCGTTTGAGACGCTGATTGATTCAAAGACCAAGGCTATTTACTGCGAGACCATCGGTAACCCCTTAGGGAACGTCACCGATATTGGCCATCTGGCTGACATTGCCCACCGGCATGGTGTTCCGTTGATTGTTGATAACACCGTGCCAAGCCCCTACCTTTGTCGTCCCATTGAGCATGGCGCCGACATTGTGGTTCACAGTCTTACAAAATACATGGGTGGTCATGGGACGTCTGTGGCAGGTGCCATTGTTGATAGCGGCAAGTTCCCGTGGGCTGAGCATAAAGAGCGTTTCCGCAGACTCAATGAGCCCGATGTCAGTTACCACGGCGTGGTTTACACCGAGGCGCTGGGACCTGCAGCATTTATTGGTCGCGCGCGTGTGGTTCCGTTGCGTAACACGGGTGCAGCCATAAGCCCATTTAATGCCTTTCAGATCATGCAGGGTATTGAAACCCTTCCTTTGCGCATGGACCGCATTTGTGCAAACAGTCTTGCAGTGGCTAACTTCCTTTCAAGCCACCCCAAGGTGAACTGGGTGAATTACGCGGGCCTTTCGAATCATGCGGACCACGCGCTTGTGAAGAAGTACATGAATGGGCGTGCGAGTGGCATTCTGAACTTTGGTTTAAAGGGCGGACGAGAGGCAGGTGCGCGATTCCAAGATGCGCTTACCTTGTTTACTCGACTTGTGAACATTGGTGACTGTAAATCGCTCGCCTGTCACCCGGCGACCACCACGCATCGTCAGCTTGGTCCTGAGGAACTTAAGGCCGCGGGTGTTTCGGAAGACATGGTGCGGTTGTCTTTGGGTATTGAGCACCAAGACGATCTTATCGAGGACCTGAGTCAGGCGCTTGCTGCGGCTTAGGGGCTTATAAGGAAGGCCTCGTTTCAGTCGAGGCCTTCTTTCAGATCATTTATAAGAGTCTAGGCGAGGGTCTCCGACAAATGCACCAGTGTCTGCCCGCGGGCACGCGCGGCCGTGGGCTGATGCCAAGAGGGGCGCTGCCAACAGTTAAAGCCGTGGTCAACATCGGGATGGGTAATGACCCGAACATTGTCTCGGCCCGAAAACACCTTGCGAACGGACTCAACAGCCGAGTTGGGAATGTAACTGTCCTTCGCAGCGAAGTGAAAGAGCAGGGGGCAGCTGATATCAGAGGCGAGGCCAAGATGGTCGTGAATACCACCACCGTAGTAGCAGACCGCCGTATCAACGCCTGCCCTTGCTGCGGCCACATAAGAAAGTAGCCCTCCCATACAAAAGCCAACCGATCCAACCAGGCCCGAGCAGGAATCGAAATGCCTCACCGCCTCTACAGCACGTTGCAGATCAGAGCCGGTTCGATGGATATCAAGACCCCCAAGAAGTGCGAGCCCCTTCTCAAAGCCTTCTGCCGTGTAACCAAGTTCAATTCGCGGAGCCTGACGCCAAAAAATATCCGGTGCAATGACCAGATAACCATCCGCAGCGTACTGGTCCGCCACCGCTCTTATATGCTCGTTGACACCAAATATTTCCTGCACAAGCAGTAGGCCTGGTCCACGCCCCGCGGGGGGGTGGCTGATATAAGCTTCAAACTGACCTCCATCGGAACTCGCAACCGATATCCATTCACTCGACATCACGCACCCTCCTTCACGAAAATGACAGTTTCCTTACCTATTCAAGGCATTCGCACCGATCTTGCAACGGACCTGCGAAATAGTGACATGTTCCGGCCGAGTCTTCTACTGTCTGTAATTATTGGCTTGGTTGGCTTTTTTTTGAGTGTGGGTCAGACGAGTGCCCAGGCTGGCAAGGTTGATCAGGCAGCTAAGGCATTGGAGCCTCAACTGAAAATTGGGGGTCTGCTCTGGGATGCGCATGAGGTCACGGTGGGTAGCCTCAAGCGCTTCGTCAAGGCCACGGGCTTTCAGAGTCAAGCCGAGCGGGAGGGGGGGGGCTTCATTTATGAGGCGGGCTGGACTAAGAAGCCAGGCTGGACTTGGCAAGCCCCTTTTGGCGTGCCGGCGGCCGACAACGAGCCTGCGGTCCATCTCAACTTTTCGGAGGCCCAGGCTGTCTGTAAGTTTTTTAACAAGCGTCTTCCAACCGATAAGGAATGGGTGGAGGCCGCCTACCTTGAACAGAGGGCCAGTCCACCTGCAGGGTTTGTAACGGGCAGGCGCTATGTCTACCCTTCGGGCGATTCACCGGAAGGTGCTCACTGCCTTCGTGGCTGTGGGTCTTATAAGGGGCTCGCGCCGCAAGGCAGTCTCTGGCAAGGCGATGGCCATGTGGCCGTTCGGACCACGCGGCCCGGCGTGAATGGTCTGTGGGATATGGGTGGTAATGTCTGGGAGTGGGTGGACTCTGGGAAAGGGTCTGAGCGCGTTACCCGAAGTGCCTCTTGGTGGTATGGCCCAGAGCGCCAAAAGGAGTCCGACCTGGCAACAAAACCTGTGGACACTCGTGTCGCTTACATTGGCTTTCGTTGCGTCCAAATGCCGTCCCAGTAAGTCGTTACACTAGACCTATCGTAAACCCTAGGTCGCCTAGAAAAGTGTCTTTATGCCTTCACTAATACCCCAATCATGGCCCCGACGCATAGCACTGCTTGTGGTTGTTATTGCCTTGCTCGTGGGGGTCGTGCAGTGGATGAAACCCCCGGTGGTTCAGACCACGCCTGTGGTCTCGGTTTTCCCCTCGCAGGCTTTATCAGTTCTAAATGCAAGCGGCTATGTGGTTGCTCAACGCAAGGCTGCGGTCTCAACCAAGGCAAGTGGCCGGCTTGAATGGCTTGGCGTGGCCGAGGGTTCGTCGGTGCAAGAGGGCGATGTCATCGCAAGGCTCGAAAGCACAGAGCTTCAGGCTCAGCTGAATCAGGCCAAGGCTCAGGTAGGGCTTGCGCAGGCTGAACTCTCTGACGCACAAAGGGCCTTCGAACGGTCCAAGTCTTTGCTCGCGAAAAACTACATATCAAAAGCCTCTCATGACTCAGCACTGGCCCGTCTTGAAAAGGCTTCAGCCTCTGTCAATGCGGCAAGGGCAGCTCAGCAGGTTTCGCAGGCCGCCCTGTTGCAGGCCGAGATTCGTGCTCCCTTTGACGGAGTGGTTTTAACAAAGAACGCCAACGTGGGTGACAACATCACCCCCTTTTCGTCGGCGGCAGACACAAAGGGTGCGGTTGTGGTCATGGCAGACATGTCCACGCTAGAGGTTGAAGCAGACGTCTCCGAGTCGAGCACGGCAAAAATTCTCATTGGTCAGCCTGTTGAAATCGGGCTCGATGCCATTCCAAACGAGCGTTTTCCAGGCAAGGTTGCTCGTATGGTGCCAACCATCGACCGCGCGAAGGCAACGCGACTGGTTAAGCTGCAGTTCGACCAGATCGACCCGCGCATTCTTCCTGATATGGCTGCTAAGGTGTCATTCCTTCAGCGTCCACTTAAACCCGAGGAGCGGCTTCCTCAGATCATGATTAATCGCACGGCGGTCATCGAGCAAGACGGGAGGTGGAAAGCCTTCCGTGTGGTGGATGACAAGTTAGAAGCCATCGATTTACAGTTGGCCGAGCCGCCTGCGGGTGACCTGGTTGCAGCACCCATGCTCAAGGTGGGTGAAACCATCGTGCTTCGACCTTCGGCCGGACTTCGTTCGGGTCAATCGGTTCGAAGGATTACAGGGTCGTGATTCGTATACGTCACTTAGGCAAGTCGTATCGACGAGGTGACCAGGATGTTACGGTGCTCGATGACCTGAGCCTCGATGTTGCCCAGGGGGCGTTCCTTGCCCTCATGGGCCCCTCCGGGTCGGGTAAGAGCACCTTGCTCAATCTTATTGCTGGAATTGATCGGCCAACTAAGGGCTCCATTGAGATTGATGGTCTCGACATTGTGAATTTGTCGGATTCCCAACTCGCTGCCTGGCGCGCCGAGAATGTTGGCTTTATCTTTCAGTTCTAC
>JAURCW010000024.1 GCA_030828265.1 Burkholderiales bacterium
GCCTGGGTGCCGAACTGGAGATGTCGATTATTGGTCCGGAAGCCGAGGCACTGCCGCTCAATCGCGAAATCCTTGCCGAGTTTCTCGATCCCCACCTGACACTCGAACTGGATCGTTTCAACCTGGAGTACAACCTGTCACCTGTAGCGACGGCTGGCACTCCTTTCCGCGCCATGGAGCAGGAGCTTTCGAGTTCTCACTGGATCCGCCGTGACATGGGTGGAGGTCGAGCTTAGTGGGGAAATATGCGCACCAATTAAATAAAGCTCCGCACGTCGAATCACCACATAGGCTTCTTTCAGTTGGGCCCGGCCCGCGCGAATTGCCTTGGCCTCCCAGCCCTGCAAAACCAGTCCAGCCTCGAACCTCTCCTCAATGAAGTAGTCGTGGAAGGCCTTCTTGTTATCGATGATCGACATACAATCCTAAAATGTCCGTCGTAAAAAAGTCGGTGTTGGTCCCGTATTCGGCCAACGATATGTTTAACCTGGTCTCGAACGTTCCCCAATACCCGGAGTTCTTGCCCTGGTGTTCGGGCTCCCAGATGATCCCACAAGGCGACGGCAGCCTGCTTGCTCGCGTGGACATCCAGTTTAAGGGTATCCGCCAGTCTTTCACAACGCGTAACCTGCACGAGCCTGGTCAGCGTATTGCCATGCAGCTGTACGAGGGGCCTTTTCAGTCTTTGCAAGGCGAATGGCAGTTTCATGCGATTACCGAGCAGGCCTGTCGAATTGAATTCTATTTGGAATATCACTTTGCCAGTGGACTGCTTGAGCGCGTGGTTCGTCCCGTCTTTGACCAGATCGCTGCAAGCTTTGTCGATGCCTTCGTGAAACAGGCGGAGCTTAGACATCGCCTTCCTCCTGCCTAGCAAGGGGCATCCAGTTTGGCGCCAACCACGCAGGCAGCAATTACCATTGAGCTTGTTGTGACAAGCACCTCGCAAGAGCTTAACCGCGCGTTTAAGTATTCCCTTGAGCTGCCCGAACCCATGACCATTGACGATCTTTGGAGCTGGCTTTTACGCCAGAAGACCCAAGAGTGTGCTGAGCTTGCAGAGGCCATGAAGAAGGCCGCTGGCTTTTCCGTTTTTGGAAGAGCCGTGTCTGCCAATACTCTGCTTAACCAGGGCGATCGGCTCGAGCTGCTCAACCCTCTTCTCGCAGACCCAAAGCTTGCCCGTCGTCAGCGCGTGCAGGCCAGTCGCTCGGAGCAGGCCAGCAAGGGTCGGTTCGACCGCTGGACCCGCAACCGGTAGAATTCGAACATGGAACGACTGCAAAAAGCGCTCACCTTCGACGACGTCTTGCTTGTGCCTGCCTACTCGTCGGTGCTGCCCAAAGAAACCAGCCTACAAACCCAGATCACCCGAAGGCTGAGGCTTAATCTTCCGCTGATCTCGGCGGCCATGGACACTGTGACCGAATCACGGCTTGCCATTACCCTGGCTGAAGAAGGTGGCATCGGTGTCATTCATAAGAACCTAACAGCTGAGGCCCAGGCGGCCGAGGTATTGAAGGTCAAGCGCTTTGAGGCCGGTGTGGTGAAGGACCCCATCACCATTCCTCCTACCATGCGCATTCGGGAGGTTTTAAAACTCACCAAAGAGCGTCGTATTTCCGGGCTTCCCGTGGTCGATGACGGGAAAGTCGTTGGCATTGTGACTACCGCGACCTACGGTTTGAAACTCGGCTTGATGAGCCCGTACGGTCCATCATGACCCCGCGCGAGCGGCTTGTTACCGTGGACGAGAAGGCCTCATTGGATGAGGCCAAGACACTCATGCACACCCACCGGCTTGAGCGCGTGTTGGTGGTGAACGACCAGTTTGAGCTCAAAGGGCTTATCACCGTAAAAGACATTCTTAAGGGTATTGAATACCCTCATGCTGCCCGTGACGACCAAGGCAAGCTTTGTGTTGCAGCGGCCGTTGGTGTGGGCGAAGGCACCGAAGAGCGGGTTGAACGCCTTGTTGAGGCAGGCGTTGACGTGATTGTGGTGGATACCGCCCATGGCCATTCCCAAGGCGTTTTAAGCCGAGTGCAATGGGTTAAAACCAGGTTTCCTAACGTGGATGTCATTGGTGGCAACATTGCCACGGGTGATGCCGCCAAGGCACTTGCCGACCACGGGGCCGATGCTGTGAAGGTGGGTATTGGGCCAGGCAGCATCTGTACCACGCGCGTTGTTGCGGGTGTCGGAGTTCCCCAAATCACGGCCATTGCCAATGTCGCGAAGGCGCTTGGCAACTCGGGTATCCCCATCATCGCCGACGGTGGCGTGCGCTTTTCCGGCGATGTTGCCAAGGCGCTAGCTGCTGGGGCAAGCTCTGTGATGATGGGCGGCATGCTTGCCGGAACGGAAGAAGCGCCCGGCGAAGTCGTGCTTTTTCAGGGCCGTTCCTACAAAGCCTACCGCGGAATGGGTTCACTGGGTGCCATGCAGGCAGGCTCGGCCGATCGCTACTTCCAAGACTCCGACAACCCCAATGTCGACAAGCTTGTTCCCGAGGGTATTGAGGGACGCGTTCCTTACAAGGGCAGTGCCCGGCAAATTATTTACCAGCTTGCAGGCGGTATACGGGCGAGCATGGGCTATTGCGGCTGCCGCTCTATTGACGAATGGCATGCCAAGGCCGAGTTCGTTGAGATTACGAATGCTGGTATACGCGAGTCGCATGTACACGATGTACAAATCACCAAGGAAGCTCCCAACTACCGGGCTGACTAAGGTTGAACCACGACCAAATTCTTATTCTCGACTTCGGTTCTCAGCTCACCCAGCTTATCGCTCGGCGTTTGCGTGAGCTACATGTTTACTGCGAGGTGCACCCCTGTGACGTGACCGACGACTGGCTGAAGACTTACCTTCAAGCTCATTGCGTCAAAGGCATTGTGCTCTCGGGCAGCCATGCCAGCGCCTACGATGACCAGACCGATAAGGCGCCCGAGCTCGTCTTTCAGTGTGGCCTGCCCGTGCTGGGTATTTGTTACGGCATGCAGACCATGGCTTTACAGCTTGGCGGGCGGGTTCAGGCCGGCGACCATCGAGAGTTTGGATCTGCCGACGTGCGGGCCCGGGGTCACACTCGCCTGCTCGAGGGCATTGCCGACTTCACCACGGCCGAGGGCCACGGCATGTTGAAGGTCTGGATGAGTCACGGCGATGGCGTGAGTGAGCTGCCTCCCGGCTTTCGTCTTATGGCCTCCACGGCAAGCTGCCCCATTGCAGGTATGGCCGATGACGACCGTGGGTACTATGGCCTGCAGTTTCATCCTGAGGTCACGCATACGATTCAAGGGCGAGCCATTTTGCAGCGGTTTGCCTCGGATATCTGCGCTGCTCGCCCCGACTGGATTATGAAGGACCATATTGACGAGGCTGTGGCCCGTATAAAGGCCCAGGTCGGTGAGCAAGGCGTTGTACTTGGGCTTTCGGGCGGTGTTGACTCCTCGGTAGCGGCAGCGCTTATTCACAAGGCCATTGGCAGCCAACTGGTCTGCGTGTTTGTGGACCACGGGCTTTTACGGCTTAACGAGGGCGACCAGGTCATGGCCATGTTCGAAGGCCGACTCCATGCCAAGGTGATTCGAGTCGATGCCAAGCAGCGCTTCTTCTCTGCCCTTGAGGGCGTTCACGACCCCGAGGCCAAACGCAAGATTATTGGCGGGCTTTTTGTGGATGTGTTTATGGAGCAGGCCGACGCCTTAAAGAGCCAGGGCGCCTCCATCGCGTTTCTGGGTCAAGGGACCATCTACCCCGATGTCATTGAAAGCGGTGGTGCTAAGTCAAAAAAGGCCGTGACCATCAAGAGTCATCACAACGTGGGTGGGCTGCCAGAAAAGCTTGGTCTGAAACTACTGGAACCGCTACGCGATCTCTTTAAAGACGAGGTGCGAGAGCTTGGAGTTGCGCTGGGCCTTCCCCGTGACATGGTCTATCGCCACCCCTTCCCCGGACCCGGCTTGGGTGTGCGTATTTTAGGAGCCATCGATCCCAGGCACGTGCCCTTGCTGCAGCAGGCTGATGCCATCTTCATCGAAACCCTTCGCTCTACGCTAGCGACCGAGAAAGATCTTCAACAGGGTCTTTGCTCGGCGGACGACCTGGGCAAGACCTGGTATGACCTAACAAGCCAGGCCTTTGCCGTCTTTCTTCCCGTAAAGTCCGTGGGCGTCATGGGTGATGGCCGCACCTACGAGTACGTGGTGGCCTTGCGTGCGGTGGTGACATCGGACTTCATGACCGCCCACTGGGCCGAACTTCCTCACAGCCTTTTAGCCAACGTATCGAATCGCATCATTAATGAGATTCGCGGCATCAATCGCGTCGTTTACGATATTTCCGGAAAGCCCCCTGCCACCATTGAGTGGGAGTAGCTAGCCTTACTTTCGACGCCGCTTGGGGGGATAGACAGGCTCGAGGCCCTCGGGCCGAGTTTTGAAACGACGATGCGCCCAGAGGTATTGATCGGGGGCCTCTCCAATACGCGCCTCAATGAAGGCATGGATTCGTTCCAGGCCCTGCGCAAGGCTCTCTTCCTTCGGGAATAACAAAGGCTCGTAGAACCTTGCCCGATAACCCCGGGGTGTAAGCAGCGTCACCATTGGAAGAACGGTTGCATTTGTTAGGTGGGCAAGCCTGATGATGCTGGGCTGGGTAGCCGCAGGGACACCGAAGAAAGGAACAAACTCGGCCCCTCGGGGGCCAAGATCCATGTCGGGTGAAAAATGGGCTGTGACGCCCCTCTTTAATGCTCTCACCAACGGCCCAATGCCCTCGCGCCGCGAGATAAGCATCGGCTGATTAAAACGGCTTCGGCCCTTATAGATCCATGCATCAATGGCTGGAAGTGCCTGGTTGGAGTAAAGACAGACAAGCTGATCCTCAAGCTGCAGTCGAGCCCCACCGGCGTCAAGTCCAATGAAGTGAGGCGCGAAGACAATCACCGGTCGACCCTCCTTTCGAAAGGTCTCTTTCGCATTCTCGAAAAATTCGAGGTTTTCTAATTCAACTAATTGTTTTAACGCAACTTTGTCGACTCGCCATAACTGAAATAAATCGAAAAAGGCACGCGTAACATTACGAAAAAACCGGCGGGCCAGGGCCAGCTGTTGCGACTCAGTAAGGGCTGGAAAACACAGCGAGAGATTGCGCTTAACCACCAGGCGTCGGGGTGAGGCTAGCCAATACAGCAGGCCACCCAAGGGAGCCGAGAAAGCCTGTTGCACACCTCGAGGTAAATACGAGTAAAGGCCTCCAAGCCACAAGGAGCCCTTCACAACCGAATTGACAAGTGCACGCGACATGGGCCGAAGTTAGCCTAAGCCCCTGGGGTATGATCGGGCGTCACTTTTTAGAATAAACAATGATTCACCCACTCGCTCAAGTTTCTCCAGAAGCCTCATTGGCTGACGATGTAAAGGTTGACGCCTTTGCCGTCATCGGTCCTAACGTAAAAATTGGTAAGGGCTCGTGGATTGCGTCGCACGCGGTTATTGCCGGGCCTTGTACGATTGGCGAGCACTGCCAAATCTACCCCTTTGTAAGCCTTGGCCAGCCACCCCAAGATCTTAGTTACAAGGACGAGCCTACCGAGCTTGTTATTGGCAACCACAACATCATTCGAGAGTCGGCCACGCTTCACCGTGGAACCGTGCGGGGTGGCGGTGTAACGCGTGTCGGTGACCATAATCTGATTATGGCGTATTGCCATATCGCCCATGACTGCAAAATTGGCAGCCACGTGATCTTCGCCAACAACGCATCACTGGCGGGGCATGTTCATATTGAAGACGGTGTCACCCTAGGTGGCTTCACCCTTGTTCACCAGTTCTGCCGGGTCGGGGCTCATGGTTATACAAGTATGGGGGCAGCCCTTAACCGCGACCTTACCCCTTTCACACTGGCCACGGGCAACTATGCAAGAGCCATCGGCATTAACAAGGTAGGCCTTCAGCGTAGGGGCATCGCGGCCGATGTTATTCAGGGGCTTGAGAAGGTTTTTCGCCTGCTTGTGCATCGACGTGGCCATCGCACCGATGAACCAGAGGTCATCGAGCTTCGCGGCCGTTATGGCGAGGTCGATCGCTTCGTAGAGTTCATTGAAGGAAGTAAGCGCGGCATTATTCGTACGGGCCGCGCGGCGGCTGAATAAGCTCGAGCACCCAGTCTGCCAGACGATCCGAGGCCCCGCCCTCTCCCAGGCTGTTCCTCACTTCAGACAGCGCTTGAACCATCGAACGACGATAGGCCTGATCAAATAAGAGGCGCTGCGTTTCTTCGCGAAGATTGTGTAGCGTGAATGAGGACTGAATAAGCTCCTGAATAATTCGGCGACCGGCCACGATGTTCACCAGTGCAATGTCTTTCACATGCACGAACATACGAAGAAGCCCATAGCTAAGCCAGCTAAGCCTGTAGATAACTACCATAGGAATTTTTAGCAGCCCTGCCTCAAGGGTCGCGGTTCCCGAGGCCACCACAAGTGCATCGCAACTCGCCATCAAGTCCACCGAGCGGCCCTTCACCCAACGAATACCGGGATGTCGGCGGGCCTGCTCTTTCTCATCAATATCGAGTCCGGAGGCAATCGAGACCACGGGCTGAACGCCCTCGGCCAGCATCTGCTCGGCCAGCCGCACCAGTGTTGGCATGTGGCGACGCCACTCCGACTCTCGTGAGCCCGGGAAAAGACCCAGAATGGGCGTGCCCTTAGCCAAGCCAAAAGACTCGCGAAGCTGCGCCGTTGGACCCGATGCCCTAACATCATCCACCAGTGGATTGCCCACAAATCGTACCGGTATGCCAACCGCCTGGTAATACGACACCTCAAAAGGAAACAAAACGGCCATGCCATCAATGCGGCCCACCATCCGGTGAATACGACTTGGCCGCCAGGCCCAGAGTTGAGGGCTTACATAGAACAAAACTTTTAACCCAAGTGACTTCGCGTAGTCAGCAAGCCGCAAATTAAACTCGGCATAGTCGACAAGAATAAGAAGGTCAGGCCGCTCGTCGGCAAGCAGGCGCTTCATACGCTCAAGCACCGCCCGAAGGGTACGGTAGTGCCAAAGGGCCTCCAATATACCCACAACGGAAAGCCCTGCGTAATCCTGTTCAATATGCACACCTGCCGCCCGCATGGCCGGGCCACCCATTCCAAAAAAAGAAAGACGGCCGCTCTTCTTCTGAACCGCACTCACCAAATCCGCTGCAAGCCGGTCGCCTGAAGCCTCCCCCGCAACAACAGCAATTCGGACCGATTGGGTATCGCGAGGATTACAACTCATGCCGCCCTCTTAAGAGGACGCCAGGCCATGAATGGAGAATGGTGACTATGACCGCAGGGCATCCCGAACCGCTGCAGCGACCTCATCAACCTGATCATTGGTCATCTCAGGGTAGATCGGTAAAGACAGACAACGCTGGCTCACCGACTCGGCCACGGGCAGGCTAAGGCTGGAAAAGCGATCGCCAAAAGCCTTTTGTCGATGCAGAGGCACCGGGTAATAGACTGCGCTGGCGATCTTCTTATCGGTTAAAAAAGCCGAGATTTGTTCGCGATGATCGGTAAGGATGGTGTACTGGTGAAAGACATGCCGACCAATACCATCTTCAAAGGGCGTTGTTACTGGGAGCCCCTGCAGCTTCTCGTTGTAGCGATGGGCTACGCGTCGTCGCTCGGTATTAAACCGCTCAATATGCTTAAGCTTCACACGAAGAATGGCAGCCTGCAGCTCATCAAGACGGCTGTTGTAGCCAATCACATCGTGGTAATACCGCACATGGCTTCCATGGTTACGCAGGGCAAGCAGCTCTTGCTTGTGGGCATCGGTGAGAGTGGTTACAGCACCACCGTCGCCATAACCACCCAGGTTTTTACTTGGGAAGAAGCTAAAGCAGCCCATAACGCCAAAGCCGCCGGTGGGCTTACCACCCACTGTTGCGCCAAACGACTGCGCACAGTCTTCAATCAGGTAAAGATTGTCTTTGCAGCAGGCCTCCATAAGCCCATGAACATCAGCAGGCTGGCCAAACAAGTGAACTGCAATCACTGCCTTGGTCTTGGGGGTAACGGCGCCACGTACTTGAGCAAGATCAAGGTTAAAGGTCTTTGCATCGATATCAACAAACACGGGGGTTGCCCCCACGTAGGCAATGGCCTCGGCCGTTGCGATGAAGGTAAAAGGCGTTGTAATAACTTCGTCGCCTGGGCCAATGCCTAAAGCAGCCAGTGCCAAATGCAGGGCATCGGTTCCCGATGCGCAGCTAACGACATGGGGAACCGCTAAGCTTTGGCTCACCTCTTCTTCGAGCTGCCTGACGTTGGGCCCAAGAATGAACTGCGTTGCATCCAGGGCATCAAGCACAGCTTTATCAATGTCCGCCTTTAGAGAGTGGTACTGCGTACGCAGGTCAACCATGGGTATCAAGATAAACAGTCCTTTTAAAGTGAACGGTCAAGGGGTTGGTCGAGACTGGTGGGGCCCTGATGCACCAGTTCGGTAATACGTATGGCGGTTTCAAGGGCACGCTGACCATCAAGGCCTGAAACGATCACCGGGCCCTCGCCTCGCACGGCGGCAACAAAGGCTTGAATTTCTGTCAGCAAGGCATCGGCCGACTCAAACGAGGTTTCCTCGCTCACAATTTCTGGAATGCCCGGGTAGAGTTCACGCTCTCCCCGACGATGAAGACCAAACCGACGCTCTTGGAAATCAATGGTCAGATAAGACTGATGGGCGAAGATCCGCATCTTGCGCTCGGTTTTGTGGCTCACACGGCTTGAAGTGACATTGGCCACGCAGCCATTGGCAAACTCAAGTCGTGCATTGGCAATATCGATAGTCTCCGACAGAATTTTTGCACCGCTTGCAGAAATACGTGCAATGTCCGAGCCCACCATATTCAGAATAATGTCCACATCGTGAATCATGAGATCAAGCACAACATTCACATCAGCTCCCCGGGGCTTATAGGGTGCAAGCCGATGGGACTCAATGAATAAGGGCGAAATCGACTGCCCTGTCACCGCCATGAGCGCAGGGTTAAACCGCTCCAAGTGCCCAATTTGCAAAATGGCACCCGTGGACTGCGCAATAGCGTTAAGCTCTTTTGCCTCTTCAACAGTGACCGTCATGGGCTTTTCTAAAAGAACGTGAATGCCTCGCTCAAGAAAGGGCTTGGCCGTTGAAAAGTGCAGCTGGGTGGGTACCACCACACTCACCAAGTCAACTTCATTAAATAGGGCAGTCACATCGGTAAGAGGCTTGCAGCCCTGAAATTCACTGGCAACAGCCTGAGCCCGATCGCGATCGGCATCCACAACGGCCACAAGATTAAGGCCCGAAAGCTGGGCGTACTTTTGAGCATGAAACCGCCCAAGGTAACCCACACCTACAACCGCTGCACGTAAAGGTTTGGTCATGGGGCTAGCGATTTTGGCTCGTTAGGAACTTCATAGGTACCATGGCCAAATGGTAACTGAAACAAGCCCCTACCCTAGGTTCTCTGACGAGTACTGGATGGACCAGGCGCTTGAATTGGCGAGACAGGCCTGGGCCGATGGCGAGGTCCCGGTGGGGGCTGTGGTTGTAAAGAATAATGTTCTTCTTGGCCAAGGCTCTAACCGGCCCATTGGGCTCTCAGACCCCACTGGGCACGCCGAGATCATCGCCTTGCGACAGGCCGCCCAGACGCTGGGTAATTACCGCCTTCCTGGCTGCCGGCTATACGTGACCCTGGAGCCCTGCCTGATGTGCTCGGGGGCGATCTTCCACGCGCGGCTTGATGAGGTCATTTTTGGTGCATCCGATCCCAAAACCGGTGCAGCTGGCGGTGCACTGAATGTCTACCCCCTCGAGGGGATCAACCATCAAACGACTCTGCGCGGGGGCGTCCTTGCAGAGACCTCTTCCGCGCTATTAAAAAAGTTCTTTGCCGACCGCCGACGGCGTGAGGACTGATGCAGAATACGGTTTTTACCAGGAGACACACCATGAAAACTCAGCTTCGAACTGCCTCGGTAGGGCTTGCCGTTGCGGCCCTGTTCTCAAGTACTGCTGTCTTGGGTCAAACCGTGGTTCGTATTGGTCACGTTGCCCCCATGACGGGTGGTATTGCCCATCTTGGGAAAGATAACGAGAACGGCGCCAAACTTGCCGTTGCCGACTTGAATAAAGCTGGCCTGACCATTGGCGGACAAAAGGTTAAGTTCGAGCTTCTCTCAGAAGACGATGCTGCCGACCCCAAGCAAGGCACTTCGGCTGCGCAAAAACTGGTGGATGCCAAAGTCGCGGGCGTTATTGGGCACTTAAACTCAGGCACCACCATTCCTGCCTCTACCATCTACAACAAGGCAGGCATTCCCCAAATTTCACCCTCGGCGACCAACCCGCGTTACACCCTGCAGGGCTATAAAACCGCCTTTCGTGTGGTGGCCAACGACGGCCAACTGGGTGGCACGCTGGGCCGCTATGCCGTGAATGAGCTGAAGGGCAAGTCCATTGCCATTATTGATGACCGCACCGCCTATGGCCAGGGTGTTGCCGACGAATTCGCAAAGGGCGTTCAAGCCGCGGGTGGCAAGGTTGTGACTCGCCAGTACACCACAGATAAGGCCACCGACTTCAGCGCCATTCTTACCACCATTCGTGGCCGCAAACCTGATGTTGTGTTTTTTGGAGGTATGGATGCCGTGGGCGGCCCCATGCTGCGTCAGATGAAGCAGCTTGGCATCGATGCCAAGTTTATGGGCGGTGATGGCATTTGCACCAGCGAACTGCCCAA
>JAURCW010000014.1 GCA_030828265.1 Burkholderiales bacterium
ACAGGCCGTTGAAGAGATTGAACACGCCTTCGCTAAGAAGGCAGCTGAGCAGGCGTAACTGCTTTTCGGTTCTTTTCAACATGGGTGCCCATTTGGGCGTAATTCCATCGTCGGCGCAGTCTGGCGATGTGTTTTTGGAATGGTTCGTTAATGTCACTTGAAACATCTATCGGCGCAGCAGCGCCCGAGTCGTTTGCGGCGTTGTTCGCCGAGTCAATTGCCCGTCAAGAAATGCGCGCGGGTGAAGTTATAACCGCCGAAGTTATTCGCATTGATCAAAACCATGTGGTCGTGAATGCGGGTCTTAAGTCTGAAAGCTTTATTCCTGTTGAAGAGTTTCATAACGACCAGGGCGAGCTCGATGTTAAAGAAGGCGATTTTATTTCTGTAGCCATCGAGGCTCTGGAGGATGGTCGAGGCGAGACGCGTCTTTCACGCGATCGTGCCAAGCGCTTAGCTGCTTGGCTTAGCCTTGAGCAGGCTCTTGAGTCGGCCGAGCTCATTACTGGGACCGTAACCGGCAAGGTGAAGGGTGGCCTTACCGTGATGACCAACGGTATCCGTGCCTTCTTGCCGGGTTCCCTGGTCGATACACGTCCTGTAAAAGACACCAGCCATATTGAAGGCAAGACGCTCGAGTTCAAGGTTATCAAGCTTGATCGTAAGCGTAACAACGTCGTGCTCTCGCGTCGTGCTGTGATTGAGACCAGCATGGGTGAGGAGCGTAGCAAGTTGCTTGAGAACCTTACTGAGGGCTCCACCGTCACTGGTGTTGTGAAGAACATCACCGACTACGGCGCATTTGTGGACCTCGGTGGTATCGACGGTCTTCTTCACATTACCGACATGGCCTGGCGTCGTGTCCGTCACCCCTCTGAAGTGCTCACCATTGGCCAAGAAGTGACAGCCAAGGTCCTGCGCTTTGATCAAGATAAGAACCGTGTGTCGCTCGGCATTAAGCAGCTTGGCGATGATCCTTGGGAAGGCATTGCACGTCGTTATCCCCAGGGCTCACGTCTATTTGGTAAGGTCACCAACATCACCGACTACGGCGCCTTCGTTGAAATCGAGCCCGGTATCGAGGGACTGGTTCACGTCTCTGAAATGGACTGGACCAATAAGAATGTAAACCCCGGCAAGGTGGTTCAGGTGGGTGATGAGACCGAAGTTATGGTTCTTGAGATCGATGGCGAGCGCCGTCGTATTTCGCTGGGCATGAAGCAGTGTGTGGCCAACCCGTGGCAGGAGTTCGCGGGCACCGCGAACAAGGGTGACAAGGTCTCGGGTCAGATCAAGTCCATTACCGACTTTGGTGTCTTCGTTGGACTGCCTGGAAACATTGATGGTCTGGTTCACCTCTCCGATCTCTCCTGGACCGAAACCGGCGAAGAAGCTGTGCGCCGCTTTAAGAAGGGTGACGAGGTCGAGGCCGTTGTTCTTGCCATTGATGTCGAGCGTGAGCGTATTTCCTTGGGCATCAAGCAGCTTCAGGGCGACCCTGTGGCCGGCTACTCGAATCAACTCGAGAAGGGGGCTGTGGTTACCGGTACCGTGAAGTCCGTGGATGCCAAGGGTGCAGTCATTGCCCTGGCCGATGACGTCGAGGGCTATCTGCGTGCCTCTGACATCTCGCGCGAGCGAGTGGAAGACGCGCGTTCGCATCTGAAGGAAGGCGACGAGGTTGAGGCCATGATCGTGAACGTCGATCGTAAGACTCGGTCCATTAACCTTTCCATCAAGGCCAAAGACTCTGCCGACGCCGCCGATGTTCTTCAGAAGATGGCAGCCGAGACCACTGGCGCTGCTTCGGGTACCACCAACCTTGGTGCGCTGCTTAAGGCGAAGCTCGACAGCCAGTCGGACGGCAAGGACGCGTAAGCCTTTAAGCCTAGCCATGACGCGCTCGGAACTTATACAGCGCCTTGCCGACCGGCTCGCGGGCCTTGACCGTGGTCAGGGCTCCGAGCTGGGGCCTCGCGACTGCGAGGTCTCGGTTCGGGTGCTGCTCGATGCCATGACTCAGTCGTTGGCCAACGGCCAGCGCATTGAGATTCGAGGCTTTGGAACCTTTTCAGTCAACAGCCGGCCGCCTCGAGTGGGTCGCAATCCAAAGTCCGGCGAGATGGTCTCTGTTCCGGCCAAGCGCGTTCCCCACTTTAAGCCTGGCAAAGAGCTGCGGCTTAAAGTGAATCAGCCTGGGGATTCGGCCGATGGTGCCGATTGACCCAAGCTGGTTTCTAGCACTTCCACTTCTTTTCATTCTGGGCTGGTTTTCGGCGCGGCTTGACCGTCGTCAGCAACAGACCCAGCGTCAGCTTAATCTGCAGCCTCTTGAGAGGGCTATTCAGGCTTTGGCGGCAGGCCACCCCGATGAGGCGCTCAAGCAGCTTCTGTTTGCTGTGCGCGAGGGCCCGGACATGCTTGGACTTCAACGGGCCATCGCCGACCTTTATCGTCAAAAGGGTCAGTCGGATCGGGCTATTGAAGTCCGCCTTTCAATCCTTGCGCGCAAATCCATTAGCACCGATCTTGAGCAGGCCCTTCTTTTTGAGCTTGCCAATGACTACATGGCTGCCGGTATTTTTGATAGGGCCCAAGCCTCCGCTCAGGCGAGTCTTGCGCTGGCCAAGGGTGTGCAGGCCGAGCCATGCCTCAAACTGATGCTTGAAATTGCTCAGATTCGCAGGGACTGGGCCGAGGCGCTTCGACTGCTTGATCAGCTCAGCACTGCTAGTAAAGACAGGGATGCAATCGGCGACGATGGCCTTCGGCGGTTGCGGTTTCACAGCCTTGTGGAAGCAGGTCGTCTGGATGAGGCGCAGGCCTTTTGGCCCGAGCACCCGCGGCTTCGCCAGGCCGTCACGGGGGTGCAGGGCACGCACGGCCTGCACCTGTGTCAGGCCTGTGGTTTTCAGACACAAAGTCACTACTGGCAGTGTCCTGGATGCATGAGCTGGGATAGTTTAAAAGACCTGCAGCCCGACCAAATGGCGGAGGCCAAGGCCTAGACCAAGTCACTAGCCTTGGGGGTTCTTCAACTTAATTAGGAGAACCTTTATGTCGACCGCTGTTGTTGCTTCCCCTGATGTCTTTCGTCTTGCACGCGCAGCCCTTGTTGGGCTTGGACTTTCTTTGTTGGCCTCTGGCCCCCTCATGGCTCGTGTCGATCTTAATACGGCAAGCCAGTCGCAGCTGGAGTCCATTCGCGGCATCGGCCCAAGCATGTCCAAGCGCATTCTTGATGAACGCAAACGGAATGGCCCCTTTGTGAGTCCGCAAGACTTTGCTCGTCGGGTGGCCGGTGTTGGACCCAAGAAGCTCAAGTCGTTTCAAGACGCTGGACTCATCATCGTGGCAAAGCCCCTGCCCGAACCCAAGCGCCCCGCCGAAGCCAAGGCCACAGCTCAGTAATAAAAGCTGAAGCGTATTGGCACCACGGAGTTAATCGAGTTCACGGGGCATTTCCTGCAACAATTCGTGGATGCCCCGTTTTTCTTTATACCTTCGCCTGGCTCGGTTTGACCGTCCGGTCGGCACCCTGCTTTTGCTTTGGCCTACCCTCTGGGCCCTCTGGCTGTCGGCCCAGGGCAATCCCGAGCCTGCTAGGCTCTTGGTTTTTGTGGTGGGTGTTGTTCTTATGCGCGCAGCCGGATGCGTGGTGAACGACATTGCCGATCGAAGGTTTGATCGGCATGTGAAGCGCACAGCTCAAAGGGTACTCACCACGGGCGAGCTCTCGGTTCGTCAGGCCGCCGTTTTTGCCGCAGTTCTTTTTGGTCTTTCAGCAGCCTTACTGTTTTTTTTGAATTCCCTTGCCATTGCGCTTGCTGTTTTAGCCGCAGTGCTTGCTGCCTGCTACCCCTTGTTTAAGCGTTTCTTCCCCTTCCCACAGCTTGTGCTGGGCTTGGCCTTTAGCTTCGGAATTCCAATGGCCTATGCCGATACCCTTGGCTTTATTCCCTTAACGGCCTGGCTTTTATTTGTCGGCAATTTGCTCTGGGTGCTTGCCTACGACACGGCCTACGCCATGGTCGATCGGGATGACGACCTTCGACTCGGCCTGCACAGCAGCGCCATTGCCTTCGGTCGCTACGATGCTCTTGCGGTGATTTGCTCGCAGACGCTTTTTCTTCTTTGTATTGGTGGTGTCTTTTATGCCGACAGCCTTGGGCCTATTGCTTGGCTTGGCTGGTGCCTTGCCTGTATCTATTCCTTGGTGCTGGTTCGCCCTTTAGGTCAGCGCGACCGAGACCGCTGCTTTGCTGTCTTTGCCAAGAGCCATCGGGTTGGCCTTATTCTGTGGCTTGGCCTTTTACTGCACTACGAAAGCTCGCGAGCCCTTTTCTGAGCGGCTTCAATCGCAGAGCTTAGGGCCTGCTCAAGACCCGCTGCGCCCAGCATTTCCATGGCGGCAGCTGTGGTGCCGCCCTTGGAGGTTACCTTTGCCCTAAGGCTTTCGGCCGTTTCATCGGAGGCATCCAGCAAGGCCACTGAGCCTTTAACCGTTTGCCAGGCAAGCGTCTTGGCTGTATCGGGGGAGAGCCCTGTGCTTTGGGCCGCTTTCATGAAGCATTCAACAAAGTAAAAGACATAGGCGGGCCCTGATCCCGAGATGGCCGTGACGGTGTTGATCTCGTCTTCTAAGTCAAGCCAGACCGTGGGGCCCAGGCCACGCAGCAGGTCGTTGGCCTGCTCGCGAAGCGGGGCTTGAAGCGAGGCCGGTGCATAAAGACCGGTGATGCCCTGACCCACCATAGCCGGGGTGTTCGGCATGCAGCGAACAATGGACGCAAGCCCAGACCAGTCTTCTAGCTTCTGAACCGACAGGCCGGCCGCAATACTTAGCAGGGCAGGGCGGGACGAGCCATTGCCTATTGCCTGTGTCTGGCGAAGAATGGGTAGTAGCGCCTCCTGCGCCTGTTGGGGCTTCACCGCCAATACCAGCCAGTGAAACTGCTTGAGGGGTGTTTGGCCGAGCAAGGCCTCAAGGCTTGTAAAGACAGCGCCCGATGGCAGCCCAGCTGTTTGCCTGAGGGTTTCGTGAAGGGCCTCGATGGGTTCAACCAGATGAATGTTTGCCGCGAGGCCCGAGCGCTTAAGGCCCGTAAGAATGGCCTGGGCCATGTTGCCGCCACCGAGCATCAGAATGTCTAAGGTTTGGGTCATGGTGGAAAACTCCCTTGTGTGGTCGTGTGTTGCGAGCAGCGGTGGTTATGAAACAGGCTTAGTCAACCGAGGGCGGCCGCATCATGCTGCGAAGGGGCATGCCCAGAAGCCTAAGCACCGCAAAGTAGCTAATCACGGCCAAGGCAATCAGGCCAAAAAGCATACCCAGTCGCACGAAGGGCCGAGCCTGCTCAGCCCCCCAGTCAATGGGCTGGGTTAGCCAAATTAAGCCGCCCGCCATAACAAGAGCGGCAACCAAGCACTTCAGTAAAAGTTTGACCCAGCCGGGCTCGGGCCGATAGGTTCCGCGTTGTCGCAGTCGCACGAGTAAAAGGCCAGCGTTAAAGCAGGCCGCCAGGCTTGTGGCAACGGCAAGGCCAGCATGACCCATGAGAGGAACCAGGCCAAGGTTGAGCAGCTGGGTAAGCACAAGCGTTGCAAGTGCAATCTTGACAGGGGTCTTGATGTCTTGTTGGGCGTAGAAGCCTGGTGCCAGTACCTTCACGGCAATCAGGCCCAAAAGACCAATGGCGTAGCCTTGCATGGCGTAGGCGGTCATGGATAAATCTTCTGAATCAAAGGCGCCATAGTGAAAAAGCCCAGCCGTAAGACCCGGGGCCAGAAGGGCAAGGCCCACCGCCGCGGGCAGTGCCAGAAGCACGACCAGTCGCAGGCCCCAGTCAATCAGCTGCGAGACGCGTGCTGGGTCATTCAGGTTGTGGGCCTTGGTCAGGCTGGGCAGCAGCACCGTACCTAGGGCAACGCCAAGCAGGGCTGTGGGAAATTCCATCAGTCGATCGGCAAAGCTAAGCCAAGAGACACTGCCTTCGGCAAGCCGCGAGGCAATGTGGGTGTTGATAACCAGGCTCACCTGGGCCACCGAGACGGCAAGGCTTGCAGGAAGCATAAGGGTAAGAATGCGACGTACCCCTTCGTCGCGCCATGTGTCGGAAAGACTTTTGAAGGGGCGCCTGAGTATAGCCGGGACCTCGGCAAGCAGCCCGCGCTGGGCCAAGGCCCAGGCTTGTAGCGCAAGTTGTGCCAGCCCCCCCAGAATCACAGCAACGGCCAGTGCCCAGATGGGCTCATGAAGATGGGGGGTAAGGAGAAGGGCGCAGCCGATGAACGAGAGGTTCAGCAGCACCGGCGTGAAGGCTGGAATCTTGAACTCCGACCAGGTGTTTAGAATGCCCGAGGCAAGGGCCACCATGGAAATAAGAACGATGTAAGGAAACATGAACTGGGTGAGGGCCACGGTCAGCTCAAACCGTTCCTTGTCGCCCGAGAAGCCTCCCGTCATTAGCCATACCAGTACCGGTGCGGCCAGAATGGCAAGAAGGCTAATGGCAGTAAGAATGAGAAATAGGCCAAGGCCCACGCGCGAAGCTAGCAGCCTTGCCGGTTCGTCCCCGTCTTGAGTCTTAACCTGCCCCAGCACAGGAACAAAGGCCTGGCTAAAGGCCCCTTCGGCAAAAAGACGGCGCAGTAGGTTGGGCAAACGAAAGGCCACGAAGAAGGCGTCGGTCTGGGCGCCTGCGCCAAAGAGGCTGGCCGTCAGAACCTCGCGAACCAGGCCGGTGATTCGGGAAAGGAAGGTGAGCCCGCTAACTGTGGCGGCCGTCTTGAGAAGATTCATAAGAACGGCTATAGTTTAGGGCTTTTCTCACACCTTATTATCAGCATAGGATTTTTATGGCGAACTCAGCCTCAGCGCGCAAAAGCGCACGTCAGGCCGCTCAAAGGCGACTTGTTAACACCGGACTTCGTTCGGCCTATCGCACGGCGGTTAAGTCGGTGCGCAAGGCCGTGGCCGAGGGCAATGTTGAAACTGCAAAGACAGCCTTTCGTACGGCCAGCAGCGTGATCGATCGCATTGCTGACAAGAAGATCGTTCACAAGAACAAGGCCGCGCGTCACAAGAGCCGTTTGTCCGCGGCTGTGAAGGCAATCGCTGCGGCCTAAGTTTCATCGACGAAGCCGTCGGTTCTTAGGCTAGATTCTTCGCTAGCCTTATTTCGAGGGGCGGGTTCCAAATAGGGCGGACCCAACCCTAAGCCAGGTCAATCCTTTTTTTGGTTCCGATTCGGCAACGGCCGCCTCTAGGTCCGCCGACATACCCATCGATAAGACATCAAGTTCGCGCAGGCCCTCGTTAGCAAGTGCTTCATTGATGGTCTGCTTCAGTTCGCGAAGTTTGGCAAACCAGTGGCGTTGCTCAGTCATATTGGTGCTTGCTTTAGGAATGGCCATGAGACCTCGCATCACCAACCGCTCGCCCATGGGGTCAAGCTTGGCGGTGGCAAGAGCCAGCGCGATGGCTTCTTCGCCTGGCATCACCCCAGACTTGCTAGCCTCCTCACTGATATTGACCTGAAGGCAGGCCTGAAGCGGTGCAAGCTGCGGAGGCCTTTGGTCAATCAGACGCTGGGCAATTTTTAATCGGTCGACGCTGTGGATCCAGTCCATGGTCTCGGCAATCTCGCGAGTCTTGTTGCTTTGCAGTGGGCCAATGAAATGCCAGTGAACAGCTGTTGGGCTTGTGAGTTTGTCCTGAGCTAAAAGGGCATTGACCGCTTGACGTTTTTCAACCGCCTCCTGCACATAGTTTTCTCCAAAGTCGCACTGCCCCTGGGCAATGGCCGCGAGCACGGCCTGCGGTCCAAAGGTCTTGCTGACGGCGAGAAGGCGCACACGCTCCTCGGGCATGGCAGAACTCTGGCAGGCGGCATTTATTCGTGCTCGGACCCCTTGAAAGGGGATTGCGAGCGTGGGGTTCGACTCATTCATTCGGAGTGTCTGGTGGTGACGATACGGGTGAAGACGATACAAATGCGGGCGATAAAGGCGAGGGCGCTACGGCGTCTGTGACAGTCTTGGTTCGAACCGAGCCTGCCACCATGTCAAACCGCATCCATCGGCAGTCTAGGTCGCCGTTATAGACGGGGATGCGACGTGAGGCCTTCAGGCGAAGCAGGCTGTCGAGTTTTGGATTGTCGGTAAGTAGCCAGGCCGTCCAGCCCGTGCAGGCTGACTTCAGCCAGGCGCTAAGCTCGCGCCAGTCGGACTGCATGGAGAGCCGCTCACCGTAAGGGGGGTTCGTCAGTAAGAGCCCTCCGCCTTGCGCAGGTGTGCAGTCCAGGGCATCGCGGCAGGACCATTGAATACGGGTTGAGACGGTGCTTGGTAGGGCCCGGTGGGCGTTGGCGATGCTGGTTTTAATCATGCCGGCATCAATGTCGGAGCCCTGAACTGACTCCACAAGATCGGAGACCAGGGTTCGGCCGCGTGCGCCTTCAAGCATCTGCCAGCGTGACTCAATCTCTCTACGCAGGGCGGCCCAAGGCACCTTTTGAAAGGCGCTGGAGCGATTGAACTTTTCGCATGCAAAGGATCGGGGTGCCGACGGATGCCAGCCTGGGGCAAGCCCAAGCTGGGCCTGGAGGGCCTCAATGACAAGAGTGCCACTTCCACAAAAAGGGTCCAGCAGTCGCAAAGCTTTGGCGGACCCTTCAGGCGCGCCTGGGTCCTGGGACTTGCGGGCGAAGTGAATAAGCGCGGCAGCGAGGTTCTCGCGCAAGGGCGCCTCACCTTTCGAGAGCCGCCATCCCCTTTTAAAAAGGGGCTCGCCGCTGGTATCAAGCGATAGCGTAGCCTTGTCTCCGTCCACAAAAAGCCAGATACGCTGGTCGGGTGTCTGTGTGTTGACCGATGGGCGTTCACCGGTTTCTTGGCGAAAACGATCGCAGATGCCATCTTTGGTTTTTAAGGCCGCAAGCGAGAGGGGGAGCTTAAAGAGGGGCTTGCGGCCCTGGTTGGCATCCACACGAATCGTCTGGCTGACATCGAAAAACGATTCCCAGGCGATGCGGCTTGCGGCTTCAAGAATATCGTCGGGCGAACGTAGGCGAAACTGATCAAGGCTAAGGAGCAGTCGTGTGGGGATGCGGCACCAGAGATTGGCGCGTGCAATAGCCAGGGCATCGGCCCGGCACCAGACACCACCACGACCGCTGGAGACCTCTGTGATACCCGGCTGGGCACGAAGCTCGTCTTCCAGCGCCGGCTCAAGGCCTGCCGGACAGACGGCAAAGACCGCATGCAAAGGCGCGGCCACTAAAAGGGTTTAACCACCACCAGAATAACGGCGGCGAAAAGTAAAAGAACGGGCAGCTCGTTGAACCATCGGTACCAGACATGACCGTGGGTGTTGGCCTCGGCTTTAAAGTGCTTAAGCTGACGACCAAGAATATGGTGATAGCCAAGCAGAACCACAACAACGAGAAGCTTGGCATGCATCCAGCCATTGCCCTGGGCCGGCATACCAATGCCAAAGCCAAGCCAAAGCCAGAGCCCGAAGACTAAGGCAAGCACCATGAGGGGCGTCATGAACCGGTAGAGCTTATGGCTCATGAGGAGGAGTCGGTTGCGTTCAGGTTCGCCCTCCTCACCCTCGGCCACCATCGCAAGGTTCACATAGATACGCGGCAAATAGAACAAGCCCGCGAACCAGCTGGTTACAAAAATAATGTGCAGAGCCTTGACCCATAGCACGCCCGATTCAGCAAAGGCGTAAAGAAGGTAGCCCGTGAGGGTTCCGAGCAGTCCAAGAATAAGGCTAGCCACGAATCTGGCCCTCGCCCAGCACGATCCACTTCTGGCTGGTAAGGCCTTCAAGGCCCACCGGGCCACGGGCATGAAGCTTGTTCGTACTAATTCCAATTTCCGCGCCCAGGCCGTATTCAAAGCCATCGGCAAAACGGGTTGAGGCATTCACCATGACCGAGGAGGAGTCCACTTCGCGTAAAAAGCGCATGGCCTTGGCATGGTTCATGGTAAGAATCGCCTCGGTGTGGGCGGAGCCGTATTTGGCAATATGAGCCATGGCCATGTCCATGTCTTTCACCACTCGAATGCTCAGGATGGGTGCAAGGTATTCGGTGGACCAGTCCTCTTCGGTGGCATCCACCAGGGGCTGGTTGGCCCTTGCCTTGAACTCTTGACTGGCCTCGAGAAGCTTGCGGGTCTCGGGGCAGACGCGAAGCTCAACACCTTTTTCTGTGTAGATGGTGCAAACGCGCGGCAGAAAGTCTTGCGCAATCGCCTGATGCACCAGCAGGGTCTCCATGGTGTTGCAGGGGGAATAGCGCTGGGTCTTGGCGTTAACACAGACACGAATGGCCATCTCCAGGTCAGCCTCGTTATCCACATAGCTGTGGCAGATTCCATCCAAGTGTTTAATGACGGGAACCGTGGCTTCTTTGGCAATACGCGAGGTGAGCGACTTGCCCCCCCTCGGAACAATGACATCGATGTACTGCGGCATTTGAATCATGGCGCCTACTGCCGCGCGGTCGGTGGTGGGTACAACCTGTACGGCATCACGACTCAGTCCGCAGGCTTCCAAGGCATCGCTGATGAGACGAGCCAGGCACTGGTTTGAACTGATGGCCTCCGAGCCTCCGCGCAGCACGCAGGCATTGCCTGACTTCAGGCAAAGGGCCGCTGCATCAATGGTGACGTTGGGCCGCGATTCGTAAATGATGCCAATGACGCCTAAGGGGACACGCATATGGCCCACTTGAATACCCGAGGGCTGCCGTCGCAGCATGCTTATTTCTCCAACGGGGTCGTTGAGTTGGGTAACCTGGCGCAGGCCATCGGCCATCCCCGCAATAACTTTGTCGGTCAGTCGAAGCCGGTCAACAAAGGCTGCGTCATGGCCCGCCTTTTCTGCAGCCTCAAGGTCTTTTGCGTTCTCAAGTGTAATGACCGCGCTCTGTGCTTCAATGGCATCTGCCAGGTGTGTAAGTACGGCGTTCTTCTCCGCGGCACTGGCCCTTGCCATAGCCTGCGCTGCACGACGGGCGCGCAAGCCCATCTCGTTTAGAAGACCGAGGGTATCGGAAGCGCTTGGCGTGGAGGAGGATGCATTCATGGGGCAAGTGTGAGAACAAGACGTTCAAGCTCCGACCAGGGGTCGCCCGGAGCAATTCCTTTGGCCATTGTATCGATGCGGCTTAGCCGCTGCAGAGCAGGACCCGACTGGTTCTCGGGCAGTCGTCGGCAGGCCTGTGCGCAGGCCCAGACGATGAGTGGCAGAGGCTCACCTTCTTCCTTAAGTCCACGAAGCACTCGTATCGATCGTGCTGCCGTAGCGGTGCTGATTTGTTGAGCAAACTGAAAGCCGTTGTAGCGGGCATGGTTGGAGATGGCCTGAGCCAGTTCCTCCGGGGTAAGGACTGCCTGCGGATCGGCTCGAGGGCTTGCCGCCAGCTTTTCGAGTTCTTGGTGGGCAGCGGAATAGTTGCCCTCGAACTGGCTAGCCATAAGCGCCACGGCCTCCCGGTTTGCCTTAAGGCCCTTGGCCTGAAGTCGCTTCTCAATCCAGCTGCTCATTAGCTCAGGCCGCGGTGTCTCCACCGTGACGACCAGACCCTGATCCATCCATTTGGCAAGCCATTGGGTGGCCGCAAGTTTTTTATCCAGCCGTGGCAGGTGCAAGAGCAAGGCTGTTGCCTCGGGTGGGTTATCAATCCATTGGCCTAGAACCTTGGCGCCTTCAAGTCCAGGTCGGCCTGTGGGCAGACGAAGCTCGAACAGCCTTTGGCTTGAAAAGAGCGAGCCCGACTGGGTCTGGCCGAACCAGTCGCGCCAACGGAAGAACCGGTCGGGGGTCTCGGAGATACGTTCCGCATAGCCTTGACGAGTAAGCCAGTGCCGAACCTGGTCGGCGGCTTCAATTTGAAGGTAAGGATCGTCGCCACAGACCGCCCAGAGCAAGGCTCCCTGGGCCTTGGAAAGCTTGCTTTCCGCGCCCGAAATGAGTCCAGGATAGGCCTCAGGGCGAAGGGGATCGAACCGGATTTGCAAGGGACTGAATTCGAACAAGCCGCCTTAAGAGCTGCTGCTGAAGGTCGCGGGTGATGTTTTCGATTTGAAACCGTTCGGACTCGGCGGCTGCGAGAACTTCGGAGTCATTGACGGAATAGGTGCGGCGAAGTTCAAGCAAAGCCGCAGGCTGAACAAGGTCGCCGACGGCATTCTCAAGCCTTGCATAAAGGCTTGCACGCACCTCGAGCTCGCGGGGCCGGCCAGCGCTTGAGAAGCCAACAGCCACCGTCTCCAGCTTGCTTTTCTGTAGTCGAATGACGAGTTGTGCGTCGGCTCGTTGAGTCACCATCTTGACGCCGTAAAGGCTGGTGAGCTGCTCTTGCAAAAGCTGGTTTAGGCCTTGGGTCACCGCGTTCGCCGACTCGTTCAGAATAAGAACGCGTTGAAACGAAAGCGTCTGTTGACGCACCTGAAACCTAAAGCCGCAGCCCGCAAGACCTGCCGAACCGAGCAGGGTAAGGCTTGCAAGGCTGGTGGCTTTTAGAAAATAACGACGCCTTGCTTTGCTGAAGGACAAGGGATTAAGGCCGTGAGAGGTAGAGGCTCGAGGACTTTGCATGATCGTTGGGCTTAGGCCACCAGGTTTACCAGGCGGCCAGGCACCACAATTGCCTTTTTAAGTGGGCGACCCTCAGAAAATTTCTGAAAGGCTTCAGAGCGAATCGCGGCGTCTTTAATTTCATCCTCTGTTGCTGAGGCCGAGATGCTCAGGCTTCCACGCAGCTTACCATTCACTTGAATCATGAGCTCAAGCTCTTCTCGTACCAGTGCGGAGTTGTCGACTTCGGGCCAAGGGGCATGGGCCAGTTCGCAGCCATAGGCCGCCTTAAAGCCCAAGTCGTTCCAGAGCTGCGTGGTGATGTGAGGCACCACGGGATAAAGCAGTCGAATGAGCATGCTCAGGCCCTCGGCGAGACCCTGCGGGCAGGCTTTCGCAGAATCTTTCGTAGATTCCTCAAGCCGATTAAGCATTTTCATGCAGCCAGAGACCACGGTGTTGTATTGCTTACGTTGAAGATCGAAGTCCGCCTGCTTAAAAAGCTCGTGCAGGTCGCGTCGAAGATTGGCGTCGTCTCCTTTGAATG
>JAURCW010000005.1 GCA_030828265.1 Burkholderiales bacterium
CCCGGTAACCGGCTGACCATTGTTGTCATTGTGCTTCTTGCCGTCTCGGCGGCAGTGATTGCTATGTGGAGGGTGAGCACAACGTCCACTGTGCAAGAAACCCCCTACTTCCCTCCTGGCCATATTCAAATTGCAAGCAACCAAAAACCGGCCAGTCCGGTCGAAGAGGGAAGTGCCTCAACATCCCAGGTGGCTGAAACTACACCGCCCGCCAAGCAGCCTGAGGGCAGCGTCCAGGCGACGACACCGGCGTCAGAGCCCACGGCTGCCCCCAAGCCTGAGGAACCATCCGTGGCGACCCAGCCCCCCCCTTCCGCCCAGGTTGTAGCGGCTGCAACCGGCTCGGCTCCGGCTGCCTCTCAACCACAATCGGCCTCGCGGCCCGCGCCAGCTTCATTGCCTAAAACCGAACTTAACAAGAACCCATCTCTTGGGACAGAACCGAGCCTGTCAGATGTCCGAGACAGCGTCGAGCAGTGGCGCCAAAGCTGGGAGTCTAGGCAAGCCGCCGCCTATGTTGAGTTTTATCACCCAAGGTTTCCGGGGCTCACTGGCTTTGCAAGGCAGAAAAATAGCGTCATGGGCCGAGCCCAGTTCATTGAGGTGAAGGTTTCAGACTTGAAGCTGAGCCTTGAACCCGGCTTTACTAAAGCAGAGTTCAAACAACACTATAAATCGAATACTTACGAGAGTTTCGACGTTAAAACACAGCACTGGGTTATGACCAATTCAGGTCCACGCATTATTGAAGAAACAATTCGCAGCCTTAGTCGGTAAGGGTTTGCGGCCTTAAGAGTGCAAGTGCCCTCACTACAAGAGCAAAAAAGCCGAAGCCCAAAAGCGCACCTGTAAGATCACCTGCAAGCATCTGCCAGAAAGTTATAAGAGTGACGGGCTCTGTTAGCGAGTAGAAATCCCAGAATACGTGATGAAGCACAGCGTTAAACATTGAGGCCAGAAGCGCAACGAGAAGAAAAAGGCTGAGCGTAATTGCTAACGGCCGCCCCGCCATTGCAAAGCGAAGCAGCAACACCGCTAGGCAAGGCGCAATGGCCGTGAAAAAAGCCTGACTAAGATTTTGTAAAACCGCCAAGTCCTGCATGAAGCCTAAAGCCAGAGCCCCTAGAAACAGCCCCAGCGCACCTGAAGCACCTGCCACCAAAATGGCAGCAACACGAACAAACGCGGGCAAGAAAACCATGGAGACCCGCTCGTCAATCACGGAGAAAATGGGATCAAGGAGCCGGTTGAGTTGAAAAACTAGGATATATAAAACTGCAAAACCAAGCGCCCAAAGAAGGCCTTGGGATGGCCAGCCGAGCCCCCCATGGGCGTGCCTGCCTACCTGGCCTGGTTGTTTGCCCATTCGGCCACACGACGGCTTAAAACGCCAAATGTTTTAATCGCCTTCGAGGTTGGCGACACAATACGACGACGGGAGTCGGCAGGGTCAACCTGAAAGCTAAGAAAGCCTGTGCGATCGAGCAAGGCCAAGCATTTATGAATGGTTGCTGGCGAGGCAACCCGTGAATCGAGCACGATGGACTGAACAAATAGAGGGTCCTTGGGGTTGTAACGGTGCATCACCCATTCGAGGACTCGTTGCGACCGATCGTCGAGTTGTCCGAAATCGGTCTCGTTCGCAGTAATGTCAATAAGACGACGGAGATTTAACCAGGCATCCATAATTTTTATTCAAGAAAGTAAAAAGCCCAGGGATGAGGACATCACTGGGCTTGGGAATTACAGGAGGCTGTTGACAAAGCACTTCGACAAAAATGCCTCGACCTCTTGATCTTAATTTACAACTTAACGCTTTTTGTTAACAGCGTCTTTGAAGGCCTTGCCGGCCGTAAACTTCACGGTTTTTGCAGCTGCAATTTTGATGGTCTCGCCGGTGCGAGGATTGCGGCCAGTGCGCGCGGCGCGCTTGCCGGAGCCAAAGGTTCCAAAGCCGACCAGCTGCACGGAGTCTCCCTTGGAGACTGCTTTGATAATAGTGGCAACCATGGCGCCGACAACTTCATCAGTCTTTGACTTGGAAAGGTCGGTGGCATTGGCGATGGCTTCAACGAGATCTGCTTTATTCATAGTCCCTCTTTTGCGAAAAAAATATGTAAGAGTTGTGTGGAGTCTGCAGTGTACCAATGGTTGAGGTCATTTTCGCAACCCCGGGGCTTCCCTTAGATAAAAAATTTACGATTGAGCGAAAGTCTGCACCATCTGTAAACAAAAACGCCCCAAAACGCAACGATTTATAACAAGTTACTCCACTCGATTTGGCGAAAATTCATGTCTAACCCAAGAGAATCCTCTGAACTCAGCCCGGTAACGGTCGAAACAGCCGAAATGGAAGGCTCAACACCAAAACTTTCACGAGTTAGAAGCTACGTTCGACGCCAAGGGAAAATAACAGCGGGTCAACGTCGGGCCCTGACCCAAGATGCACACCACTGGCTTATTCCTTTTGAAGGAAAGCCCCTGGAGCTTGCTTCAATCTTCCAGAATGATCATCCGGTTGTGCTTGAGATTGGATTCGGCATGGGCGAAACCACGCAGGCGATTGCCGAACAAAGCCCGGAGGTCAACTTCCTTGGCATCGAGGTGTATACCGCGGGGGTAGGGAGCCTGCTGAATCGAATTGCACAAAAGGGACTGACCAACATTCGAATTATTCAACACGATGCGGTTGAGGTTTTAGAGCAATCCATTGAAGCCTCGAGCCTTGATGCTGTTCATATTTTCTTTCCCGACCCCTGGCACAAAAAAAGGCACCACAAACGCAGGCTCATTCAGTCAGGCTTTGTCGACCTTCTGGCCTTGCGACTCAAGCCAGGAGGCATCTTGCACTGCGCAACAGACTGGCGGCCCTATGCCGAGCAGATGCTTGAAGTACTCTCGGGCTGCGCCCTGCTTGACAATACGAGCCAGGGCTACAGCCCTCGACCAAGCTACCGCCCGCTTACAAAGTTTGAATCGCGAGGGCTGGCACTTGGCCACGAAGTGGCCGACCTTGTCTTTAGCCGGCGACTCCCCAGTCCACCCAGCCAAACTGCCAGCTAAGCAGAACAAGAAGGCCAAAGCCAATTCGGTAATAGGCAAAGCCGTTGAGACTGTGGCTTGAGACAAATCGCAGCAACCAGCGAACGACAAGCAGGGCCACAGCAAAGGATGAGACCGTCCCAATAAGAAAGAGTCCAAGGTCCTCGATGTGCAGGGCATCCCACTGCCGAGCGACGCTGTAGGCCGCCGCAGCAAAAAGGGTTGGCACAGCCAAGAAGAAAGAAAACTCGGTGGCCGCCTTTCGGGAGAATCCAAAGAGCATGCCGCCAATAATGGTGGCGCCCGATCGACTTGTTCCGGGAATAAGGGCAAAGGCCTGGGCAAAGCCAATTTTCAGCGCATCAAGCGGGCCAACCTCGTCAACCGATGCAATGCGAATTGTCTCGGGGGCCTTGGCCTGAGAACGCTCGACCCAAAGAATAATAAATCCGCCAAGCACAAGCGCAAACGCAACCCAGACTGGGTTAAACAGCGCAGCCTTAATGAACCCACCAAACAAAAGACCCAGGAAAGCCGCCGGTAAAAACGCAAGGAATAGATTGGGTAGAAAACGCTCGGATGCATTGAGCCCGGCGCGATGCTGACCAGACCGAAAAAAACTCCACCAGACCCTTGGGCGCAATGCTGGGCCGAGGGCTGCTGCAAACTTGGCTCGGTAGAGCCACAGAATGGAGGAGACAGCCCCGGTTTGAATGGCAATGTCAAAAACCTTCGCCCGCTCATCATCAAAGCCCAGAACAGAGCCAACAATAATAAGATGCCCTGTGGATGAGATGGGAAGAAACTCGGTAAGGCCTTCAACAATACCCAGTACCAGGGCCTTAAGCTCAACAGGCATGGCACGCAGGGTCAACAGAATTTCATCCATAACTGCGCATAATAAGGGGTAGGAGAAATGAGCCATGCAGACCCTTGACATCCAACAAGCCCGAGCCAATATGATTGCCCAGCAGATTCGTCCCTGGGATGTTCTTGACGATCGGGTTTTGAAAAGCCTCGAGCGACTGCCACGCGAGCAGTTTGTGCCGAACGAGCTTCAGCACCTTGCATTTGTTGATATGGAGCTACCCCTTGGCCATGGCCAGGTCATGCTGGCCCCAAAGGTGGAGGCCCGCATTCTCCAAGAGCTCAGCCTAAAGGCCAATGACGAGGCCCTTGAAATTGGAACAGGCTCGGGCTACATGGCCGGGCTTCTGAGCTTGCAGTGCAGAACGGTTACCTCGGTGGAGAAGTATTCCGGCCTCGCTGCTTTCGCCCAAAGCAATCTTGAGGCGGCTCAGCGACAGAATGTCACGGTGCTGGAAGGTAACGGGCTTTTAGAGGACCCTCGGTGGGCGCATCGCCAGTTCGATGTTATTGTTCTTTCAGGTGGCCTGCCTGAAGTTCCCGAGGCTATCCTGAAGCTTCTAAGGCCCAATGGGCGGCTTATTGCCTTAGTTGGAAAGGCGCCCATCATGCAGGCTGTTCTTATTGAACAGACCCGTTTTTCCAGCCGTCGTTTCGGTCTGTTTGAAACCCTTACCCAGCCCCTTGAGGACCTTCCACTCGCAGAGCGCTTCGACTTTTAGCTCACTCAAAGCCGCCTCACCCAACGACCCATGCATATGCCCCCCCTTCTTCCTGTCCTACCCTCGGACCAAGTCATTCAGCCGCTCCAACAGCGACTTCGACCCGTGCGCGCCCTGCTGCTTGCAAGCCTTGCCTTCGCAGCCCATTCCCAGGTTATGGCGCTCAGTCTTCAGCAGGCCGCAGAGCTTGCCCTCAACAACGACCCGCAGTACCTAGCTGCTCAAAAAGCCACGCAGGGTTCTGAAGAGGCTTTAAACCAGGCCAGAGGCGGGCGTCTTCCCTTTGTGTCGGCAGCAGCCTCCTCGGGCAAGTCGGAGATCGAGGCCATGACTGGGGCGGGGTCAACCACCGATCTAAAGCCACGTAGCTATCGCCTTAGCATCTCCCAGTCCTTGCTTAACTTTGAAACCAATGCGGGAGTTCGTCAGGCCGAGGCAGGCCTGAGCGCCTCGCAGGCCGCGCTTGAAAACGCCCGTCAGCAAACCCTTCTGCGGCTCGCCAGGGCCTACTTCGATATTCTGGCGGCCCAGGACAGTCTTTCCACCGTGCGCTCTGAAAAGGCTGCCATTGCCGAGCAGCTCGAGCTTGCCAAGCGCAGCTTTGAGGTGGGTACTGCCACCATTACCGACCAGCAAGAGGCCCAGGCTCGTTTTGACCTTGTTCAGGCACGCGAAATCCAGGCGCAGAACACCTTAAGCATTCGCAGAAACAGCCTGGCTGTTCTCATTCGTCAGCCCTCCCCCGAGCGGCTTGATGGCATTGGCCAGTCCATTGCCATTCCCTCGCCCGAACCATTAAACATCGATAGCTGGATTCAAGAAGCCCTGCGAGCAAGCCCGGCCCTTATGCAGGCTCAGGCGGCTGCAAAGGCTGCCCAGGAGGCCGTTGAGAAAGCCCGTGGTGCCGAGCTTCCAAGCCTTGGGCTGCAGCTCAGTCATGGCCGTAGCTGGGAGTCCACCGCGCCCGGCCAAGATGTGCGCAGCAATGCGGTAGGTGTTGAGCTCTCGGTGCCCATCTGGCAGGCTGTGTCTCGGGCTGCCACACGGCAGGCCCAGGCCGCTGCGGACGAGGCCGGTCACCAGGCTGAGTTTGCGCGGCTTTCGGCAGAACAGGCTGCTAGGACAGCCTTCTTAAACGTGACCGCAGGACTTGCGAAGGTTGCCGCCCTTGAGGCCGCGGAGACCTCAAGCAAACTGGCACTCGCCTCCAACAAACTTGGCTACGAGGTGGGTGTGGGAACAAACATTGATGTTTTAAATGCGCAGCAACAGCTCTTTGCCGCCCAACGTGATCTCTTTCAGGCCCGTTACGACACGCTTTTGGCAAGCCTTGAGCTTCAGGCCGCCACCGGCCAGCTTCAGCTTGCAAACCTTGCCTCCATGAGCGAACTTATATTACGTTCGGCTGCAGCGACCAAGAACGCGCCTTAGTTCATCAAGGCATCAAGGGCGTCTAGGGTTTTTTGTGTTGCGCCTTGGCGGGCCACCACAAAGTCTAAGGCAGCCCGGCCGGATGATCGAAGTCTTGGTAGGGAACGGCCAAGCTCATAGGCCTCACGAACAAAATTCTGCGCTGATGCAATTCGAAACCCTGCGCCAGAGTCGAGTAAATCTTGGGCTAGGCTTTCAAAGTTAAACATGTGAGGTCCAAAGAAAACGGGACGGCCCTGAGCACAGGCCTCGATGGGGTTCTGGCCGCCAAGTGGCAATAAACTTCCGCCAATTAAGCAAAGATCACTCGCGGCTACAAAGGCCTGCATCTCGCCAAGGCTGTCACCCAAGAGTAGCTGCATATCTTGATCGAGCGTGTCTGGCAATTGGCTGCGGCGGCAGCGACGTAAGTTATAGCCTGCCGCCATTTTGTCGACCCGGTCAAACCGCTCGGGATGCCGAGGGACAACAATAAGCAAAACGCCCTGCGGACGTTGCTCGGCAAAGGCTTGAAGAAGAGCCTCTTCCTCATCGTCGCGCGTGCTTATTGCAAGCCAGACCTGACGGTGGGACCAGCGACTGCGCCAGCCCTGACCCACAGCAATCTGATGATGATCGAGCTGCACATCAAACTTCAGGCTTCCGGAGGCCTCCAGAACCCGTTTCGCCCCCGCGGCCTGAAACCTGTGGGCATCGGCCTGCGACTGGGGAAGTACCGCAGCAAGTCCACCTAAGGCCGGGGCAGCAAGCCATGAGAACTGGCGAAAACGTTTAAGTGCCCGCTCGGACATGCGTGCATTTACAAGTGCCACCGGCACCTGATGGGCACGGCAGGCCGCAAGTAAATTGGGCCAGAGCTCGGTCTCCATAAGAACCAGTGCATCGGGTCGCAGTTCACTCAGAAACCGATGTACCGCCCAGGGAAAATCAAGCGGGCAATAGGCCAAGAAAACGCGGCTACCCAGCAGATCTTCAAAAAGCGTCTGCGCCGTCTGACGGCCCGTGGGCGTCGTCTGAGTGAGCATGACCCTTGCCCCGGGATGCCGCGCCAGCCATGCCCTAAGAAGGGGGGCGGCGGCTCGAGTCTCACCCACAGAAACGGCATGCAGCCAAAGCCTCGGGCCAAGACTGTTGGACGTCTCGGCATGACCCGCGCCCAAAGCAAGCAATCGCACGGGCACCCTTCCTAGGAAACGCTGAGACCACGCCTTGCGATAGGCCGGTTGAGCAAGGCTTCGATAAAGAAGACGCAGGGCTATGGAGGGAAGCAGTCCAACCAAAACAAGACTGTAGCTGGCACGCGCAAGCCTTTCAAACCAACGCTCCGAACGCATCAAATGGGCGCGTGGCTGGGGCGACCGAACCAAGGGTAGGCCAAGGAGCGCCGTGGGCGGCTAAAAGGGTAGACTCGCGCCGGGCATGACACGAGCGAAGGCCTGGCGGAACTCCGCCTGGATACGCGCAAGGGCTTCGCGAGTGTCCGCCTCAAACCGCAGCACCACTACAGGTGTGGTGTTGGAGGCGCGAGCAAGTCCAAAGCCATCGGCATACTCCACGCGAATGCCATCGATAAAAATTTTGTCGATGGCCGAATCAAAAACCCCCTGCCTGGCAAGCTGCTCCACTGTCTTGTGATTCTCACCCTCGGCGGTGCGAACCTGTAGCTCGGGCGTGCTGCTGGAATTGGGCAGGCTTTCAAGAACCTCGGTCGGATGCTCAGGGCGGGCAGAGAGAATTTCGAGGAGTCGTGCCGCGGTGTAAAGGCCGTCATCAAAGCCATACCAACGGTCATTGAAGAAACAATGGCCGCTCATCTCGCCGGCCAAAGCTGCGCCCGTTTCTTTGAGCTTGGCCTTAATTAAGGAATGCCCCGTCTTCCACATGGTGGGCCTTCCGCCATGCTGAGCAATAAAGCGGCTTAAGAGCCGACTGCACTTAACATCAAAAATTATCTCGCTGCCCGGCCGCGCCTGAAGAACGTCCTGGGCGTAAAGCATAAGCTGCCTGTCAGGCCAGATAATTTCTCCCTTGCGGGTCACAACCCCTAACCGGTCACCATCGCCATCAAAGGCGAGGCCAAGATCGAGATCTTTCTCGGCCACTGTGCGAATAAGGTCTTCAAGATTGTGCGGGTCAGCCGGGTCAGGGTGATGATTGGGAAAGTGGCCGTCAATCTCACAGAAGAGTTCGGTGACTTCGCAGCCAAGCCGCCGAATGAGTTCAGGCCCAAGCTCGCCCGCCACCCCATTGCCAGCGTCCACTGCAACCTTTAAAGGCCTCGCCAACTTAACATCCGAGAGGATGCGATCAAGGTAGTCGGCGCGGCAGTCACGGGTCTGGTCCGTGGGTGGGAGTGGGCCGGAGGCTTCAACGGCCTGACCTGCCTGAGCAGACTGAACAGCCTGCGCAGCCTCAAGCGCCTCCCCCGAGGCAATTGAACGGTAGAGGCCTTGAATGGCCTCTCCTGAAAGGGTTGTGCCTGCCACCATCATTTTGAGGCCGTTGTAATCGGGAGGGTTATGGCTTCCCGTTATGGCCACACCCGTTCCGGTCTCAAGCAAGTGGGTGGCGAAATAAACCACCGGCGTGGGCACCTGACCAATTCGAATAACTGAGACGCCAGCCGATAAAAGACCATGGCAGAGAGCCTGCTCAAGGGCTGGCCCGGAAAGCCGGCCATCACGGCCCACCACGCAGCGCTGCAGGCCCTTCTGGCGGATAAGAAGACCAAGCGCCTGACCAATGGCGTAGACCACTGGCTCGGTCAGCGTCTGGCCCACCACGCCTCGAATGTCGTAGGCCTTAAAAATCGAGGCAGGAAGATCGGTGGCGTGAACGGGTGCGTACTGGGTCATGGCGGGCTTTCAGTTTCAGGCTCAGCCTGATGAAGAGGTGTGAAATGCCTTGAGATGCGTAAGACGTCGATCTATTTTACGATGGACCGCATGGCAACTTATGCAATTGGTGATGTTCAGGGATGCGCCGATAGCCTCGCGGCACTGGTGCATCGACTGCCCTTTCGTCCTCAAAGAGATCGGCTCTGGTTTGTAGGCGACCTAGTCAACCGTGGCCCCAAATCTGCCGAGGTGCTACGCATGATTCGCGCGGCGGGCCCTTCGGCCCAGGCAGTGCTGGGCAACCACGACTTTCATCTTCTCGCCATGGCCTCAGGTGCACGGCCTGTGCAGGCCTCCGACACCGTCTCCGCTCTCTTGCAGGAGCCCGATGCCGATGACCTGATCGACTGGCTTCGCCATCAACCCCTTTGCGTTGCCGATGGCAAAACCCTCATGGTGCACGCAGGGCTGCTCCCCGAATGGAGCAGCCGACAGGCCCTCGGCCTCTCGGAAGAGGTCTCCAAACGGCTACGTTCAAGTCAATGGAAGTCCTTCATGCAGTCCATCTATGGCAACAGCGAGGGCCGTTGGCGCGAGAGCCTACGAGGTGCCACACGATACAAAATGATTGTGAATGTCATGACTCGCATGCGCTACCTGCAGGCCGATGGACAGCTTGAGTTGAAGTGCAAGGTAGCACCCAGTCTCGCCCCCAAAGAGCTCTCCCCCTGGTTTGAACGACGAGCGCGTCGAAGGTCAAATGAGCGGATTGTCTTTGGCCACTGGTCAACACTGGGGCTGATGCGTCGACCCGGCCTCATCGCCACCGACACGGGCTGCGGCTGGGGAGGCTATCTGTCGGCGGTTCGGCTCGAAGACGAAGCCATCTTTCAACAGCCTGCCATCGATACTCTTTTCTCAAGCCCCTCGCGCACTGCTGTGTAGGAGAGCTCAGCAAGCTGCTGGCGCGGTATACCTTGCGGGTCAATCACCTCATGAACAAGGGCATCGGCTTGTAGCCCTGGCTGGCCCATGATTTGAATCATAGAGCCGACAAGGCTCATGTCATCCACATAGGCCACCTGATTCATGGCCTCGGTCATCACGGTCCTACCCTGCCCAGTACTCTGCCCCGTCTCGCGACTGTAAAAAAGAGTCATGGGCACGACAACAAGACCGGGCCGCTGCTCGGCAAGCCCGAAGAGACTGGTATGAAACTTCAAAACAGTCTCGCCTCGACTGGTCGTCCCTTCAGGGAAAAAAATAACTCGCTCTCCCGACTCCAGGCGCACCATTGCCTCCTTCATTAAAGAACGGACGGCATGCCGATTGCCCCGTTCAACAAAAATGGTGCCGGAGGCTTGCACCAAGAGGCCTGCCAAAGGCCAGGAACGGATCTCGGATTTGGCAATAAAGGTTGCTGGAAGCGCCGCATGGACCAAAAAAATATCAAGCCAAGAGATGTGATTGGCCACCACCAGACAGGGCGCAGGCACAACCTTTGAGGAGGCTGAACCGGAGAGCCGGCCCGATAAGGCCCGCAGGTTTGGGCCAAGGCTAACGCCACACAGCCAAAGAACGCCTCGAGCAAAGATGCGAATGGAGAGCTGCCGATGAGCCTTGGATAAGACTCGAAAGCCTGTTGTGGCCCAGAGCAAACCGAGCAAGGTCCAGACAAGAAAGCTTGGAAGCCTCAGGCCAAGCTGTAAGGCTTTTACAACCACAGACTACAGGTTGAGTCGAAAGACCGGTCGGCCTTCAACCAGGGTGGCCCGTGTTCGCCCCAGGAGCTCTCGGCCAATGAAGGGGGTGTTGCGACCCTGCGACTTCAGGGTGTCGATGGTGACCAGCCAAGGCTCCTGGGGGGCGAAGATGCAGAGGTCCGCCTGGCCCCCTTCCTGAATACGCCCCGCATTACGGCCCAAGATGGCGGCGGGCTTCTCGGTGACCCGAGTTAAGGCGTCGCCCGCCGAGAGCTTCTGTTCGGCCGCCCACTGCAGGGTAAGCGGCAGCAACAACTCAAGACCCGTGACCCCAGGCTCGGCCTCGCCAAAAGGCAGCTGCTTGGCATCGTCGTCCACCGGAGAGTGATCGGAACAGATGGCGTCAATGGTGCCGTCAGCCAGCGCATCACGCAGCGCCTGCCGGTCGCGCTGGCCCCGAAAGGGCGGGTCCACGCGCAAATTGGCATCGTAGTCACCAATATCGATGTCAGTAAGGTGCAGGTGATGAACGGCCACGTCTGCCGAAACAGGAAGGCCCTCGGCCTTGGCCTGGCGCAGGAGCTCAACGCCCGCAGCCGAGGAAAGCCTGCAGATATGAAGTCGCACGCCGGTCATGCGACAGAGCTCAAACAGGGTGTAAAGCCGCAATGTCTCATTGGCCACCGGGACCCCCGCCAGACCAAGGCGACCGGCCATTGCACCACTGTGGGCAACCCCCGAGGCACCAAGCCAAGGGTCGCGGGCATACATCCAGACCGCAAGATTGAAGCTGCTTGCGTATTGCATGGCCCGATAAAGTACCTGGGTGTCCAGCAGGGGGCAGACCGACTGGGAAAACCCAATGCAGCCCGCCTCACTAAGCTCGGCCATCTCCGTTAGCTGCTCGCCTTTCAGGCCGACGGTGAGGGCACCCAGCGGATGCACATGCACCAGCCCAAGATTTCGAGCACGGTGCTTAAGCATTTCCACCAGCCCGGGCTCGTCAAGCGGTGGGTCAGTGTCGGGAGGGCAGGCAAGCCGGGTGACACCACCCGCCGCGGCCGCCATCATTTCCGACTCGAGTGTGGCCTTGTATTCAAAGCCCGGCTCGCGCAGTCGAGCGCTCAGATCAACAAGGCCAGGAATAACCGTAAGGCCATTGAGCGCAAGAACCTCGTCGGCCTGAAAACCCTCAAAGCCCTGACCAGCAGGACGAATGGCTACGATGCTGCCATTGGCAAGGTAAAGGTCGGCAATGCCGTCGAGACCCGAGGCGGCGTCCAAGACATGACCGCCCTTCAGAAGCAGGCGCTGAACGGGCTGCGTCGTTGTCATGCCAGCTCCCCGGCCTTGTTTAGGGTGTCCATCACTGCCATGCGCACAGCAATACCAAAGGTCACCTGCGAGAGAATGACCGACTGCGCGCCATCGGCCACCGCCGAATCAATTTCAACCCCACGGTTCATAGGCCCCGGATGCATCACAATGGCCTGCGGGCTTGCATGAAGAAGCTTCGCCTCGGTTAGGCCGTAATGTTTGAAATACTCCTGAGGGCTTGGCAGCAAGGCGCCTCGCATGCGCTCATTTTGCAGTCGAAGCATCATTACAACATCCACTCCCTCAAGCCCTTCCTCAAGCCTCGTAAAGGCATGCACGCCCATCTCTGCAAGGCCAGAAGGCAATAGGGTTTTTGGCGCAATCACTCGTATCTCAGGTGCACCAAGCGTTGTGAGGGCATGGATCGCTGAACGCGCCACACGCGAATGCAAGACGTCGCCCACAATCGCCACCCGCAGCTGATGAAAATCGCCCTTGTAGTGACGAATGGTGAACATGTCGAGAAGGGCCTGGGTGGGATGGGCATGCCGCCCATCGCCTGCATTCATGATGTGAATCTGCGGCGCCACCTGGTTAATGTGTCGGGCAATTAAATAGGGGGCCCCGCTTTGACTGTGCCGGACCACGAACATATCGGCCTGCATGGCCGCCAGGTTGTCGATGGTGTCAAGCAGAGACTCACCCTTCGCGGTGCTTGAGGCATTCACGTTCAAATTCACAATGTCTGCCGAGAGCCGACGGGCAGCGATTTCAAAGGTTGTGCGTGTTCGTGTGGAGTTCTCAAAGAAGATGTTGAAGATGGTCTTGCCCGAAAGTACCGGCGCGTTCACCACCTCGAAGCCACCAAGCCCGTCCGAGCGCAGAAAGTCCTTCGCCCGATCAAGAATGGCCAGCAGAATCGCGCGGGGAACGCCTTCAATGGACAGAAGGTGGGTGAGCTGTCCTTTGGAATTAAGCTGAATCGATCGGGCCATAAAAGTAACTCTGAAGAAGAATTGCGGCCGCCTCGGCGTCTTTACCAGCATCACCCATCACGCCCGGCGCTAGCGCAGAAGTGTAACGCTCATCGGCCATGGTGACAGGCAGCCCAAAGCGACCTTCAAGCTGCCGAGCAAACCTTTGACAACGCGGGGCAAACGGATGAGCCTGGCCATCGGGCATGACGGGCAGACCCACCAAGATCTGCTCGGGCTGCCACTCGGAAATAACGCTGGCAATTTTTTCAAAACGGGTCGCTACGGGGGTCGCCGCCACCACACACAGGGGACGCGCACCGCCCGTAAGCCTGTTGCCGATGGCTAGGCCAATGCGTCGCTCTCCAAAATCGAAGGCAAGCCAGACCGCATGGTCCGATGGCTTGCGGGCGAGATCAGGCGTGCCCAACGGCTCCGGAAAGGTTGAGGGGGTCGACGCCCAGCATTCGAAAGGCTGCGCCAAGCCGGTCTTCGGCGGGTGTGTCAAAGAGCAGCGAGGTCTGCGAGATGGGCACGTTAAGCCATGCATTGGCGGCCAGTTCGGCATCAAGCTGCCCTGCGGCCCAGCCCGAGTAGCCAAGCGAGACCAAGAAACGCTTCGGGCCACGGCCATTGGCAGCCGCCTCGAGAATATCGCGCGAGGAGGTCAGTCCAAGGCCTGTACTAATAGGTAGGGTGGATGACCACTTGCCTAAGGGCTCGTGCAGAACAAAGCCACGATCGGTCTGGACAGGGCCACCCACAAAGACAGGAAGCTCGGAGAGCTCGGAGCCCGAAAGGCTGAGGTCAATGCGAGAAAAAAGACTTCCCAGGTTCATGTCGGCAGGCCGATTCACCACAATACCCATGGCACCCCGGGCGGTATGTTCGGCCACGTAAATCACCGAGCCGCCAAAATGGGGGTCGATGAGCGATGGCATAGCCACAAGTAGCTGCCCTGCCACACTAGGAAACTCAGAGGATGACTCTGTCATGTCAGGGTCGCTTTCTGAGGGCGAGGGCGAAGGCGAGTGAAGTTCATCAATCCAACGTTGGGCCATTCGTGACATTCTAACCCTCTATTTAAAAGGAAAGGTAACGCAAGCCATGCCAGGTCCAACGAAGCCACTCATTGCCAAGGGGGTCTTGACCGGCCCTGCCCCTCAGCTTGTCTGGCTGAGAAGAGACCTACGCCTTGTCGACCATGCCACCATTCATAAAGCTCTTGAGCAGCAGAACCCTATTCTAGTGGTCTTCGTCTTTGACACCACCATTTTGGAGCCGCTTCGCACCGAGCATGGTCTTGCCCAGCCTGTTGACCGACGGCTTGGTTTTATTCATGCAAGCCTGCAGGCCATTGACGAGGCACTTAGGCAGATGGGAAGCCGACTGATTTGTGGCTACGGGCCCGCCGACGAACGCATTGCCGAGCTTGCTCATGCCCTTGGAGCCTGCCGAGTGATCTGCGCCCAAGATTTCGAGCCATCTGCCGTAGTCCGTGACCAGCAGGTTGCCAAGCGGCTAAAGGCGCTTGGGGCCGATTTTGTTCAGGTAAAGGATCAGACGATCTTTCAGGGCACCGAGTTGTTAACGGGTGCCGGTCGGCCTTTCTCTGTCTTTACACCTTACAAAAAGGCATGGCTGAAGGCCTTTGAGCCCTCAATGGCCGCTGACAAGGCAACACTCAGCCTGCCCGAAAGGGCTTTGCCCAGCGAGTCTCTTGAAACGATGGGACTTCCAGAACACACGCCGGTAACAACGGTAAGCAAGGAGGGCCTAAAACCAGCCGACTGGGGGCTTGGGTTGCCTTGTCTGAGTAGCATGGGCTTTTCCGAAGAGAGCCTTAAGTCCGTTCCCCTTGAGCCCGCAACCGTGGGCGCCCAGGCGCTTTTAAAAGACTTTGAAACCCGGGCCCAGCACTACAAAGAGGCCCGTGACTTCCCGGCTGTGAAGGGGCCGTCCTACCTTTCCACCCATCTGCGATTTGGCACGATCAGCCTGCGCGAGTGTGTGCGAAGGGCCATTGAACTTGGGGCGGAGCTCACGCCAGCGTCAGATGGTTCGGGCAGTGCAGGTCCAAGCACCTGGCTCTCGGAATTAATCTGGCGCGAGTTCTACATGCAGATTCTGGCCAACTTCCCCCATGTGGTGAACGCAAGCTTTAAGCCTGCCTACGATCGGCTCGCTTGGAATGAAGGGCCAAAGGCCGACCAAGACTTTGCCGCCTGGTGCGAGGGACAAACGGGCTACCCGATTGTGGATGCAGGCATGCGACAGTTGAATCAGACTGGTTACATGCACAACCGGCTGAGAATGATTGTGGCCAGCTTTTTAACCAAAGACCTGGGTATTCATTGGCTGCGCGGCGAACGGTATTTCGCGCTGAAGCTCAATGACTACGACCTGTCAGCGAACAATGGAGGCTGGCAATGGGCCGCCTCCACAGGCTGCGATGCCCAGCCTTACTTTCGAATTTTTAACCCCACGAGCCAAAGCGAAAAGTTTGACCCCAAGGGGCAGTTCATTGCTCGCTACGTGCCAGAGCTTGCGGGCCTTCCTGAGAAAAAACGTCATGCCCCCTGGCTTGCGGGGGACCTGACCCTTCAGGCATCGGGTGTTGCATTAGGCAAAGATTACCCAATGCCCTTGGTGGATCACGACCAGGCACGTAAGGCCACACTGGCCCGTTTTGCTGTCCTAAAACAGGCCTCCGACTAGACCTCAATCATTTCAAAGTCAGACTTCTGGGCGCCGCACTCGGGGCAAGTCCAGGTAATGGGAACATCTTCCCAGGCTGTTCCGGGGGCAATGCCTTCCTCGGGAAGGCCAGCGGCCTCATCGTAGATCCAGCCGCAAATTAAGCACATGTAAGTCTTCATACTTCGCCCAGGCAAATGAACAAAAGGGCCATTTCACAGCGGTCTGCCGATTAAAGTGGGTCCTTCACAACGGCATGGCCCCTAAAATGGTGGTCAGCACGCATTCTAAACTTTTGGAGGAATCTTTCTGCCATGCCCCGCCAGATCATCGACCGCAGTCAAAAACTTTTTGATCATGCTCAAAAATTCATCCCTGGGGGTGTGAACTCCCCCGTGCGTGCCTTTCGCTCCGTAGGAGGTACCCCACGATTCTTTACCAAGGCCAAGGGGGCTTACCTGTGGGATGCCGATGAGAACCGCTATGTCGATACCATCTGTTCCTGGGGTCCCGCCATCGTGGGCCATGCCCGAAAAGAGGTGATTGACGCGGTCAAGAAGGCCGCCGAAGGCGGTCTTTCCTTCGGCGCACCCACAGCGGGAGAGGGCGAGCTGGCGGAATGGGTAAGCAAACATCTCCCCTCCATTGAGATGCTTCGACTTACCTCAAGCGGCACCGAGGCGACGATGTCGGCCATTCGCCTTGCCAGAGGGTTTACCGGGCGCTCGAAGATTCTTAAGTTCGAGGGCTGCTACCACGGGCATGTAGATAGCCTTCTGGTCAAAGCCGGCTCCGGGCTCCTAACCTTTGGCAACCCCACATCGGCCGGCGTGCCCGAGAGCTTTGCTGCAGAGACCCTGGTTCTTGACTACAACGACACGGATGCAGGGAAGGCCTGCTTTACCGAGCAC